>JBIJBX010000185.1:0-5234 GCA_044344995.1 Oligoflexales bacterium
AAACGGCAGATCCGCAGGCTCGTCTTTATTAAGTTTGGAGACGAGACCCAAGGGCGAGATTGCGGGATCTGCGAGTCCCGCCGCGGTCTGCGCATTCATCAAAGATAACGGTTATTTCCCAAGTAACAGCTACGCGTCAAACACAAAGGTGTTGTTTTCCTCGTCCTACGAAATTGTAGAAAACAGTGCTGGACAGGGTTTTGGTGTTGTGGGGTCTGACGGTTATTTTGTCCAGCAGGGTAACACCACCAACCAATTATTACTTTGCCCGGGTGCATCAAGCATTAGTGGGGGGAAATGTGCGTGGAAAATCAACGGTGAGGATGGCTATGCGCAGCTCGCGTTTGACGTCGTGTGCAACAAGCGTAGTCGCGGCGGGTCTGTCATTCATCCAGGTTACACGAAACAATCCGCGCGGCAAGTTAGCTACGTGGCAGAAACTGCTGGCAAGTCCGTATCCGGACAAGATGCTGTAGAAGTGGTTTTGGAGTCTCGCACATCGAAGGCGCGCATTGTTTTCGCGAAAGGTATTGGCTTGGTTGCAACAGTTTTCCAAGAGTCACTCTCACCAGCTGGTACGGCTGAGGTGTTCATTGGCGGTAGCGGCTCGGGTTTTTTGGGTGAGTAATTTGTCAAACGAGCATCGATGATCAATCGCGATGGAGTTAAAAATATGTGGCTTACGGATAGCTTTCACGCGTTAAAACTGGGTTTTGGAATTGTCAGCATTTGTCTTCTTGTGTCATGCAAGGCACAGGAGCAAGGTTTTGCTGGCGGTGGCGGGCGCGCCGTGGATCAAAAGCCAAAGCCAACGCCGTCACCAGATGAAACAAAAGAGGATGAGACGCCGGCGCCGAAGCCGGCCCAATGCACCGAAGCACAGCTTGAATCGGTCAACACATTAACGCCCATTGTTAATCAGAGTGCGGGATATGGCGCCCTTGATCTTGAGCTTAATTTTCAGCCGTGCCCTGCTCAAGTGGGTAGGGTCCAGTTGCCAATTTTGTTTGATATCGACGCAAGCACGGTGCTCATTGATGGATATGACACACGATTAAGTTATGAGGTCTCCATACAAGGTGTGCGAGTTGCAGGGCCGGGACCAGTATTGACGATTTTGGGACAGGATTTGTTTGGTCGGCGAGGAGAGGATTACGTGCACTTCAGATCAGAGGGCGCGCTATCGGTGGCCCCAAACGTTTCATTGGCAAGATTAACTGTGAAATTAAATTCTATGTACGTTATGGGCTTGTTTACTAGTTCGACACCAGCCACGTCCAACTTCACAGTGCCAATTTATGTAAAAGTGGGGAAATCGAACCCAGTTCGGGTCAATGTGCAGTTTTCGCCGGCGAAAATAGCGCTGTGACTTATAAACTAAAGTTTTCTAGTACTGGGCTTCGCCGGATGGAACCGCTGTAGTTCCCTGTAGCGCCATCAAGGCGGCCGTCGCGCGTTCCGCCTGTTCAAGACCGAAATGGGTCAATTGAATGCCGCGTCCCTTGCGTTCAATGATCTTTTGGCCGAAGGCGTCTTCCATTTTGCGAATCCGTTGGGTAACGGCTGGTTGCGTGAGCTTTAGCTTGCCCGCGACCTCGGTAACGCTGAGTCCGCTTTGAGATAAGTGCATGAGAATAAGCAGGTCGTCGACACTCAAAAAGCGGAGCTGATCCACCTTTTCTTGTGCAGGTGTCTTTTCCCGGAGGGCTTTTTCTGCTCCTGCCCGGATTGGGGCCACTTGCTCAGTCGCAAGATCCTGCGAGGATTCCACTGTTTCATTCATGGCAATCATCTCTAACTCCAGCCACTGGGGTCCCAAAATTGAGACTAAATGTCGCTCGACACGGTGGCGCTCCAAAGTTCTCCCTATGAAAGATCCATGCCAAAAAATATGCCTAATAATTACAGCTTATTACAGACTGCGACTCGTGTTTTTGTAGGGAAATTTGGCACTTTTGTCGCTAAAATTGACAGCAGATTGCAAAAAAAAACTGGAGCCCGAAGGCCCCAGATTCTATTCACCAAGTGGTGCGGATTGATTAAAGCGCGACAACGGTCTCTGTTAGCTTAGCTTTTGCGATGATGTGGTTTAACGCCATCTCAAAAACCAGGTTTTCCTGAACACGCGGCTTAACCTGCTTAACAAAATCAGCTAATTTTTTCTCATCCCATTTCTCGCTGCCTGGCACGTTTTCAATGATGTGGCCGCGAACATGTTCGTCGGTCACTTCAAGTTTTTCCTCTTGTGCAACACGCCACAAGATCAGGGTGTTCTGAGTCTTAGTTTTAGCGGTGTCGCGGAAGGATTTTCTCACGTCCTCGTTGCGCAGGAGTTTTTTCTTCTCCTTCTCGTCGCCGATATTCAACTCCATGATCATGCTGTCGATCACTTGGTCAACCATGCTGGGCGGCACATCGAATGAGTTTCGACCGCGCAGTTCATCCATAATTGAAGCCTCTAGTTTTTGACGGCGCAGCTGTTGTCCTCTTTTGTTCAGCTGTTTTGAAATTTCGGCTTCCAAAGCAGACAGGGACTCGAAACCAACATCTTTCGCGAAATCGTCACCGAGTTCTGGTAGAGCTAATTCTTGGAGGTTTTTAAGCGTAATTTCAAAATCGACCGCTTTGCCTGCCAGATTGGCGTCGTTGTAGTCTTTGGGAAGAGTGATGGTTGATTTTTTTGTTTCGCCTACGCGCATCCCCAAAATCGCGTTTTCTAGATCAGCGAAAATTTCCTTGAAACCAAGGGCCACAGGGAATTCCTCAACGTCCATGTTTTCGATCAGTGAGCCGTTTTGATAAACCTTGTGACCGATGGATGCTAAGTGTCCAGAGGACGCGGCAACGCCACTTTCCAGGTTTTTCGTTTTTGCGTGTCTACGGCGTAAAAAGTCCATCTCGCGGGTCAGGGATTCGGGTTTTACTTCATATTTATCCGCTTTCAGGTCAAGACCTTTCCAGTCCTTAATGGTGATCTCGGGCATCACATCAACCACCGCGGAGAAATTAAATTCCTTATCGGTTGAAGGCATATCCATATTCTCGACGACCGGAGCGGCGATCGGGTTGATTTTCTTCTCTTTTAGAACATCAAAGAGGTGCTTATTGATGAGGCGCTCGCCAACTTCGCCCCGCACGGTGTCCCCGTAGAGTTTTTTGATCATATTAAGCGGAGCCTTACCGGGGCGGAAGCCCTGCAGTTTAGCCTTCTTTTGCACGTTCCTGTAGGCATCTTCGAAGGCCTTGGCGACAAGATCAGCCGGCAGGGCGACTTTGATTCTGCGTTGGACGCTATTGATTTCTTCAACAGAGCTGGTGAATGACATCGACGTTTGTCTCCATTTAAAACCGTAAGCCTGCCAAGGGTTTTGCTGTCCTTGCCCTCGACAAGGCTAATTTGGGTGTACAAGGGGCGGCGACGTAATATCAGTTAAACCGAAAGTTGAAAAGGATTTTTCCCTTGCGGGCTGCCTAAACAGAGGCCAAAATGCTAAGGTTTTAGCCGTTTAACGCAAAATGGGGGGGGGCTTACATATGGCCAGATTGTGGCGTTCAATTATTGTGGTGGGTCTGTGCTTTGCGGCCGTTGTGACGATGCGTATCTACCTGAATAAACAGATAGAACTTTCAAAAGCGGCAACTAGTTCAGAGTTTGAGCCTGGCGATGTCGTGACACGGTGATTGTGAATTTCAACATTGAAGAGCGTCTCTAGTCGAGGCGCTTGTCAGCAATTTTGTTGAATATAGTGACATTTCGCAGAAAGTTTTGAATGTCGGCTTTGATGACTTTTAAGCCAATGCCGGATTTTCCTGAGGCTTTTGTGCTCTTAACGACTTCACCAAAGTTGGTGATATTGCCAATATGACTTTGAAAGGTTGCGGGGTCGAGTCCCGCAGCCGTTGCTTCAGCTGAGAGTTCCTCGAGGGTAGCGGTAAAGCTGTCATAAGGGGACTGCGCTGCCATTTTTGCCACAAGTTTGAACATGTTCATAACTGGTTCGGGAACGTCAGTTAACTGAGGGTTGTTTTTCGTCAACATGCTCAAAAACTGCGTAAACTGCGTGAGGTTGGACCGATTATGAAGACCCAATGTCGAGTTTTTAAATCCATCTATTTTTGCGCTAAAAACAGTTTCCGCGCATAACACATCAATGATTCCTTGCACCCGGTTCGGGGACTCGCCGAAGACCTGCACCAATTGTTCCTCAAGGGTTTTGCGGCTCATGCTCATCTCTTTGCCATCTTTTAGCCCGTCCCTCAAAAGGATCAGGTCAATTGTGTGAAGGATACGGATCGTATTGAGATAGGGTCGCCTGGCTGAGGCTGTGATGCCGCTTCGGTCGGCTTGACCCGGGTTTTCTAAGTTTTTCAGACGGTCATTTGTTGTTCTGAGTCTGCTACTCAGAGCGCCCATGAGACCAACAAACCATTTTGGGATTTGTTTCATCAGTGCCGCAAAGTCGGCTTGGGAGATATGCGTAATTTCTGAGTCCACCCCAGCCTTCACGGATGCACTGCGTGGCATTCTTTCAAAGAGTGCCATTTCTCCGACAATTCCGCCTTCCGGGATTTTGGCCAGAATAATTTCCTTATTGTCCTGCTCCAAATAGACGACTAGTTCGCCTTTGCGGACAACGTACATCCCATCCGGATCGTCTCCAGTTTTGAAAACTACGGAGCCAGCCTTCAGTGATTTGTTAACTCCAGCCAAGGGTTTGACCTCCAGGGGCTTTTCATGAAACTTCCCGATATTCCTATCGGACAGACAGTGAAATCAATGAGTTGCCCAGGCATCATCCCGCGAATTCTTACGGGAAAACGGCGGTTTTGTTGTTTTTATAAAATGGCGGCAATCATCCGGCAATGAGACGGGAGGGGGTTAAATGAGGAGTTTACGATGTTTTGTGGCCGGCGGATCACTTAACAGTTGCGACAGTTAATGAAACGCTTCCAACAAAAAGCTTCGCAGAGAACACGAACCAAAAATTTACCACTCTGGCCAAAGTGACGTGGAAAAATTCTCGATTTAGTCACAAATTGTCGGCTGAAATGGCGGACTTGCGACTTTTCTTGGCTCTTGCTAGTCTCTTGTTTCGCGTGGATATTTTTAAGTGATTTTAATTCTGATTAGCAGCCTTTTAGGATTTCTTGATTGAACTCAGAAGCTAAAAAAAACGACACAGTCTTGGCCGTTGAAAACCTTGTCACTTCTTTTCGGACTGACGATGGTGTTG
>JBIJBX010000049.1:0-14313 GCA_044344995.1 Oligoflexales bacterium
CGCGCCATTGGCGTACTGTCTTGTGAAGTCCGTATACGCAGATGCCGGATATTCGCTAAACGGGTTGGGGAACATAACAACTCGAGCCACTTTGGAACCGTATTTTGCAAGTGCCTGGCCCACATAAGGCGACTCGCTCTTACACGGTATGCAGTCCGTGCCAGAAAATTGAAAAACAGTCAGCTGCGCGGAATTTCGCCGAGCGATTTCGGCAAGGGAAATTTGACTTGATCCGCTGGCTACAATTAAACGGCTTGCGCCAATATCTTTGAGTGATTGGGCGGTTGTGCCATCACTGGTTTGATTTTGTGGAGGCTTTTGAGGACTTTGTGCCTGGTTAGCGGGCATACAGCCTTGAATTAAAAACGCGAGTGTGATGGTCGAACTGAGCCGCAAAATCATTAGGTACCCCCAAGCAAAGGTGTCAGGCAAATCTCCGTATGGAATTATAGCAAATCTTATACCGTCGTGGGTGGAGCCATAACATCTCGAAAATATTGAATTAATTAAATTTAATATGCCTGTCTTGGCGTCACTGGCATTGACAGTGTTTAAGGTTCATTCAGCTGATCGGAAAGTGAGCGCCCAAAGGACTGGGGCTTCCTTGGTAGCTCTCTCGGCACACCAGCTTAGTGGTTTTTAGGGTCTGGCAGACCTCGAAGCATTGAAAACGTATAAATTCCAGTGCGGTGGCCGTCATTGAATTGGATCGTAAGAGCGTACTGCCCGACCGATTCAATTTTTAGTGGTCGAACAGTTTCAGGGACCGACTCAGGTCTTAGAAGCTGCTCATGGGTCCACTCGTCTATACATGTGGCACATGGACATTTTCGGCGCAAGTCGACCACGTCAAATTGGGATTGGCGGTTGTCGGTCCAATTAATACTTAGCGTGCGGTCGCCAACTTGGGAAATGCTTTTGACACGTGGCGAAGGTCCTTTGGCTGTTTTGTGTTTTGCGTTGGAATGGTCTACTGCTGTCATAGATTTTTCTGCCTTGTTGCCTGCATGTTGTTTTGACTTAAGATTGCCAATCCAAGGAAAAATGGTTTAAGGCATCTTTGTAGGCCTCGTGAATCATCGATACTTGCGATGCCACGGCGCCTGATATTTCTCTATAAGCATTCGCTGCCACAGACTCCGGGTTTGAAACGACGACGGGGATCCCGCGATCACAGGCTCCAGCCACTGTTGTTTCAAGAGGGATATCGCCGAGAAAGCTGACGCCGAATTCGCCGGCAACCCTGCGTCCGCCGCCATCGCGGAAAATATAATGTTTCTTAGTGCAACCATCACAAACAAAGTAGCTCATAGTTTCTACAACGCCAAGTACAGGTACTTTCATTGTGTCAAACATGGCAATAGCTTTTCGCACGTCAATCAAGGCAACATCTTGTGGAGTGGTTACGACGACTGCGCCAGTGATCGGGGCGGTTTGAGAGAGTGTTAACTGGATATCCCCCGTACCCGGTGGATAATCGATAATCAAGTAATCAAGTTCTCCCCAATTCACTTGGGTCAAAAATTGCTTAATGACGCCAGAGACCATTGGGCCGCGCAAAATGGTAGCCTTATCGCCGCCAGCAAAAAGTCCGATGGACATGATTTTTACTTTTCCAGCCAGGGGCGGATTGATCAAATTGCTATTGGACTGCTCGGGTTTGTCAGGCTTTGTCATGTGAGGTACAGACGGTCCATACACATCGGCGTCAAGTAGGCCAACAGTGGATCCGCTAGCGGCCAGGGCGTACGCCAGATTTACCGCGGTGGTTGATTTCCCAACGCCGCCCTTACCGGATGCGACGGCAATAATGTTACGCACACCGCCAAGACTAGCCGCGATGGCGCTTCCGGCCTGCGTGACTTGTCCGCGGGTTGTGGCGGTCATATTTACTGTGACTTCACCGATGCCAGGAATCTTGCGCAAGATTTCCTCAGCCTGGGTACGCATTTTATCCTTAACAGGGCAGGCAGGAGTGGTGAGGTTGATATCAAGACTGACGTCAGCCCCAGTTATTTTTATATTTCGCACAAACCCGAGGGACACAATGTCTTTGCCAAGATCCGGATCAATGATCGCGCGAAGACTTTGCAGGATCGTGTCGTCGTTGATTTTGCCAGGGCGTCCTGTAATTTTTTCGTGAACTGATTTCAATAAACTCATGCTTGGTACACCGTAACTCAGAGATTAATGTTCATGTTCTTCCAGAAAACGTTGCGCTTGAATGGCAGCCTGACAGCCGAGACCAGCGGCGGTGACCGCTTGCTTGAACACTGGATCAGCGATATCACCCGCAGCAAAAACACCGGGTGTTTTTGTAGACGTATGTTTAGTTGTTTTGATGTAGCCATGATCATCAACATCAACCCAAGGTAAAAAGATATCACTATTTGGCTTGTGTCCAATGGCCATAAAGAGGCCGTCAACCTTTAGCTCCTCTTGTTTGCCATTCTCCAGATTTTCGATCAAAAGACCGGTCAGCCCAGAGTTGTCTCCTATTGGCTTTTTGACCGACCAGGGCGTCATGATTTTAATTTTGGGGTTATTTAGAACTCGGTCGACCATGATTTTCGAGGCGCGAAATTCGGCGCGTCGGTGAATCAGATAAACTTGGGAGCATAGTTTGGACAAATAATTAGCCTCTTCCATGGCGCTATCACCGCCTCCAGTGACGGCTACCACCTTATTGCGATAAAAAAATCCATCACAGGTGGCGCAGGTGGAAAGTCCTCTTCCCATGAGTTCGGCCTCGCCAGGTAAGCCCAGGGTCTTGGCCGTGGCGCCTGTAGCGATAATTACAGCTTTTGCTTTAATCTCCTTTTGATCCGCCCACAATTTGAAAGGCCGCTTTGAAAAATCGACCTTCGTGATGGTTTCATAGATGATCTGGGTGCCGAAACGTTCAGCTTGTGCAGTCATCTCGGTCATCAATTTTGGCCCCATGATGCCGTGCTCAAAACCCGGAAAATTTTCAACTTCAGTCGTTGTGGTTAACTGGCCGCCATGCATAAAGCCGGCATAAATGACGGGCTTTAGATTGGCGCGAGCTGCATAAATGGCAGCCGTCAGGCCAGCAGGTCCGGTTCCGATAATCACAACGTCATGCATACCACTCACTCCAAAGTTAGCTCGGTCGAAAGCTTTAACAATTCAAACGCCCTCGATCATACGGAAGTCACTGGTTTTAGGCAAAGTTTAAAGGCCATTCCCGCACGTGTAACTTTACTGGCTAAAGCGAAGTTTAGCGCATAAAATAGGCAATTTGTGGTGTGTGATTCTAAAGTTTTAATCAGAGGATAATGTTTTATAAATTACCAATGGGGTGCTATGCTTTTGAAGTCCATGACCTATTGTCAAAACTGTCCCCTGTTCCGCATAAATTTGAGAGGGTGTAGGTATGTTGCGCTTTTTGATTTTTATCAGCAGTTGCTTGGTGCTTTTACAGGCTTGTGTTTCCGTCAAAGTGGACAAAATTGACGCAGTTGACGGTTTTGATTGGGAGACTCTGAAACGCGACCTCATTGTGATGACTCCGCTGCTTGACCTTAGAGGGCAAGTTGAACGTCCGCCTGGCTACGATGCGGATGTGTTACCTTTCAGTCAAAAACAATCGGTCGCATTTGCGGAGATTTTTAAGCAGCGGTTTTTTAAGTTGCGCAAAGATATTCAAGTTTTTGGCGCTGGCGGCGCATTTGAGGGAATCGCTAAAATCGCGATTCTTCCAGAGATTTCTCGAAAGGTTCTGGCAAAAGAAGCACTGTCTTTGTCTGATCAGAAATTACTAAACCGTGCCCGTCAGGATAAAAGATTCATTTTTTTCTTTAACTTTGCGGAAGAGAAGCTGCATTTTGACTACTCGATGACGATCCCCATGGACGCTAATGGTCTTTATGTTGAAAAACATTACGATGCGAAGCGAACAATGATCTTAAAATTCGCGCTCTGGGATGCCAAAGAAGCTAAGACGGTTTTTATCTCTGAAAAAATTTTAGAGCCTTTCACGCGGAATAATATTCTCGTTAGAACCGGTCTTTCTCCGCTGGCTGTCAAGGGTGGGAAAGGGCAGTACGACTCCGCAAGAGATCCTGATGTCTATGACCGTATGGGGACTGACAGTTTGGAGGACGAGCTCCGTTATCACAAGGGACGCTTCCCCACAGTTTTCCCTCGCAGGGAGCCTGATTTCACGGGTAGTTTTGACGATTTCATATTGTCATTACCCATCAAAAAGTCTGAACAAAACCTCATCGAATACGAGAATTTTACCTTTCATCGGCCCGAGTTGACCTTAAGAAATTCAGAAATGGGCTCTGACTCCATGGCGAGTGTCTTTCTTGGCTCGTCATCGATTATTTATAATCGTTATCGCGTGGGTTTAGGCGTGGAATTAGGTAGTGCATCCAACGACGTGAGGCATGATGGAAAAGATTACGAAATTAGTAAGTTTTGCTTTTGCTTGACGACTGATCTTGAGTGGGAGCTTACGGATTACATTCGATTGTTAACGGGTAGTGTTTTAGGAACGGGTAATTTTGGTATTACCCAAAAAATTGATGACCAGCTCGTTGGGGAAACGTCAGACGAAAAATCAGAGAAGTCTGATGGGTTTTGGTACGCAGCCCCCCGCATCAGGCTTGTTTTTGGCGAGAAAGAAGGCGTCCAGTTTGGTCTTGGGGCTTTCAAGCAGTTTCATGCCGGCTTGGTAGAGCCGCAGATCACAAAAAACAGCCCCGGTTCTTGGGGAGCGGAGCTCTCTTTGATGGCGACATTTCGCGGGTTTTAATTGAGAAGAAAGCCATATAAACATGACTTTTAGGACATTTATATATCCTGTCAAAATTCTTGAACACCACCTCGATGCTTACGGCCACGTCAACAACGTCGCTTACATTGGTTTTTTTGAGCAGGCGCGCTGGGATATGGTCACAGCCGAAGGTTGCGGCTTGGAATATGTAAAACACGCGAGCGTTGGGCCCGTTGTTTTGGAGCTTAACTGTAAATTCAGACGCGAGTTGCGCTTAAGGCAAGACGTCGTTATTCACAGTGTGCTACAGTCTTGGCGTGGAAAAATTGGTGTTATGTCACAGACTATCAAAGATGCCTCGAACGAAAATTTTTGTGAGGCACAGGTTACGTTTGGATTGTTTGATCTAAATTTAAGAAAGCTTGTCGCGCCCAATGAGAAGTGGCGTGGCGCACTTGGTATTTAATCTATTGAATCGAATTACGGCCCGTCGTAGCCCGGCAACGAGCTAGCAGCGGTTGTTTTCGCGAGTTTTAAAGCCTCTTCTATAGCTTTGTCATAGTCGTTTGCTACAAGACCAGGATCGATGCGAGGACGATAAAAATTAGCCCAGTAGAACTCTTGAAATAGAAGGTCGATTTTTTTATTGGCGCCGCGATCTTGAGCATCCTCGGCCAGCGTTCGGTAGGGGTCATCAGTCAATTCAGATAAGTTGGTTGGTATGTTGAGTGGACTCTGGGGGCCATGCCCCTGGGCATCAAAGAGCCACACCATCTTTTGATCGATCATTTTCTGCCAAAAATCCGCCATGGAAAGCTGCGAATAATCAGCAATAATTTTGCACTCAAAATCGAGCTCGCCGGATTCTAACAAGGCCCGAGCGCGATGATGGCCATCAACCAAATAAAAGACGTCCTCGGGCCCCTTCACGATAAGTCCCGGGTTTTTGAAAAAAACTCGAGGAGGTGGTTTTTTTTCCTTGCGGGAGGATTCAATAGTCGACTTTTTCCTTTGAACGTCTCGGTAGCCCACACAAAATTGCGTTGGTCGCACATCTGCCAAACGAACGAAGCAGGTTTCCCCATCGAGGCTTTTTGCGGAACAAACTTGCGGGGAGTTTTCTGTCTTGGTGGCGGTGACAACCGTGTCGAAATTTTTAATTGGCGCCTGGTCTGGACGTGAATGGGAGCATCCCACAGAACCGAGACTCACTATCACAATCGCCATGTTGAGACTGCCGAGAGGCCACTTCATTCGACGCATTAGGATTGGCTTCCTTGTTCGGTAAATTCAGGCTGCTCTTGCGACTTTGACACGCATCTTTCCTTGGGGGCAATAAAAAAGATCACTCGGGTTAGGCCAAAGTTGGCTTTGAGCCTCAGCAGTAGCAGTAAGACATTGAAGCCCAGCCCTGCCAATGATAGGCTAAACCGTTCTGATAACTGATGTTTTACCTTAATGGAGATGCCATGGGGCAGCGCGCTATCGTCTTAACCGCAGCTTTACCTTACGCTAACGGGGATCTGCATATTGGTCATATGCTTGAGCACCTCATCTGTGATTATTGGACAAGATTCCAAAAGATGCGGGGCAACGACGCCATTTTTATCTGTGCTGACGACACACACGGTACGCCGATTATGATCGCCGCCCGTAAGCAGGGGATTACCCCTGAACAGTTGATTGAATCAATGTGGCAACGTCATGTGGCCGATTTTAAGGACTTTGAGATTTCCCACGATCATTATTCGTCGACCAATTCGCCAACAAATCGCTCAATGGTGGAGCACTGTTTTGGCTCTTTGAAAAAAGCCGGTGTTGTCGACTCAAAACCTATGCGGCAACTCTACTGTCCAAAAGACAATATGTTTCTTCCTGACCGTTTTGTTAAAGGTATTTGTCCTAAGTGCAAGGCGCTTGACCAGTATGGCGACAATTGTGAAGCATGCAGTGCCACCTACGACACTCTCGACCTTCTAAAACCCGCTTGCGCCCTGTGCGGTACAGCACCAGTGCCGCGTGAAACAGAGCACCTTTTTGTTCGCCTAGAGGAGTTTAGGGGGTTTTTAAAGGAATGGGTCCCAGGTCACGTCCAGAAAGAAATTGCCAATAAACTTGATGAGTGGCTTTCCTCAGAACTGCAACCATGGTGCATTTCCCGGGACGAACCTTATTTTGGCTTTGAGATTCCAGGGCATCCAAAAAAGTATTTCTACGTCTGGATGGATGCGCCTGTTGGTTATATTTCCTCGACCAAAGAATATTGTGACAAAAGCGGTAAACAATTGTCCCATTATTGGAAAAATCCAAACGCGGAAATCTATCATTGTATTGGCAAGGATATTGTTTATTTTCACACGCTTTTTTGGCCAGCGATTTTGCGCAGCTCCGGATTCAACACCCCAACAGAAGTCATGGTCCATGGGTTTCTGACCGTCGATGGTGTGAAAATGAGTAAATCGCGCGGAACATTTATTATGGCGAGGAACTATTTGGAACATTTAGATCCAACTTTTTTCCGCTACTATATGGCATGTAAGCTCAACAATGGCATTGACGATGTTGATTTAAGTCTTGATGATTTTACGCAGCGAGTGAATTCCGATCTTATAGGAAAAATCACAAATATCGCGTCAAGATCGGCCCAAATGTTGGCGCGTCTTGATAACCAGATCGGCGAGATGGGCGCGGACGGTAAAAGTTTACTGAAATCGGCGCAAAGTCGGGCGCAGGAGATCGCTACTCATTATGAAAAGCGTGATTTTGCCCGTGCAATGATCGTGATTCGAGAGATCGCTGATGCTGCCAATAAGTTTTTTGATGATTATGAGCCATGGAAGTTGGTCAAGACCGATGAACTGAAAACCCGAGAGGTTTTGGCGGCCGCCTTGAACGTTTTTAGAGTTTTGAGCGTATATTTAAAGCCAATTCTCCCAAGTTATGTGGCGAAGGTTGAAAAGCTTTTTGGTGAGCAAGTTTACACATGGGAGTCTGCTCAGGCTACTTTGGTCAACCACAAGTTGGGTCAATTTGAGCATTTATTGACTCGGATTGATCCAAAGAAGGTGCAAGAGATGGTCGACAAGCAAAAGGCGACGTCCCAGCCTGCAGCCGAGCCAAAGGTGAAGGATTCCAGTGACGCCGGCAAGGAAATTGATATCTCGGATTTTCAGAAAATTGACCTGAGGGTCGCGAGAATTGAATCAGCCCAAATTGTGGATGGTGCTGATAAATTGCTTCAATTAACACTGGATCTCGGTGGTGAGAAACGCAACGTTTTTAGCGGTATCCGGCAAGCTTATGAGCCCGCGACTTTGGTCGGAAAATTGACAGTAGTTGTTGCCAATTTGAAACCTCGGAAGATGAAGTTTGGCATGAGCGAGGGAATGGTGTTGGCCGCTGGTCCCGGTGGCAAGGATATTTTCTTGCTTAGTCCAGACTCTGGAGCGGTGCCCGGGCAAAAAGTCACTTAATTCCTGCCGCCTGCTTGCGGAGCAACTTTTTCGAGACGCTTAGAAAATTCGTCTAGCAAATGATTGGCGGAGTGCTGAGTCAGGCGTGTAGAGTCATAGCGCAGTGTGACATTGAGTTTTCCCGCGTAATAATTAATCGCAAATGAAGCGCTGGTTTTGGGTCTCACCGGCGGTAATAATTCGTAGCGCTCCAGTACGATGTTGCCGATCCTTAGCTTACCGTCGTTTCCAATGAGACGAGACCTTGATAGTGTTGACCCAAGATTTGTCAAAACAGCCGTCGCGGAGCAGAGTGGTAAGCGCATGAAAATAAGGATGGCGTATGGAATACGCCCAAAAAAGCGCATCACCCGAGGCAAAGTGATCCCCATGCGGTTGGTTTTTACGTCAACGGTCTCATCAACGATAGATTTAAGCAGGTCATCACGCCGGACTTGGTGGTGTGACTTGTCGAGAAATACCATGCTGACGATGTTCATGGAAGATTGTCTGTTATCATCTTCGGTCCGGAGAGACACAGCAAGGGCAATGCGGATTTTTAGCAAATACTTCCCGAGACGATAGTTCCATGAACTCAGAGTTTTGAATAATTCATAAAGTAGTAAATCATTAACAGTAGCTTGAGCTTCGCGTGAGACGGCTCGAATATTCTTTAATGTTGTTTCTGATAATTCGCGGCGTTCGCTGGCAAACAAATCGGCGACGCTTGTGGTTTGTCCCTGCTGATTTTTCGGAATTGCCAATGGTTGAGCTAGAGCTTTGAAAAAATTAAAGGCGCGCTTAAAATCTTTGAAAGTTCGTCTCTGCCACTGGGGCTTTGAAAGCCAGAAGTCGCCGCGTTTCGCAAATAATTCGTCATCGATTGGCCGGGGTGGGGGCACTGAAATGCCAAGGGCCAATCCATAATGTATCATCAGGTCTTCCATAAACTGCAGCATGCCAATGCCATCGCAAACACTGTGATGGAATTGCGTCAGAATCTCCGTGGTTGGTGGGTGCTCGGCACTTAATTGGTCCGCATTGTCTCGGATCCATAAACGAAGGCCAACTTCTTGACTTAGGTTAATATGGAATGGATTTTCCGGGTGAGATATGCTGTGCCCCAAGACTTTCCAGCATATAAATGGCGCTTTTTTGTTTTCTGATTTTACCCATTTTATGGAGCTGGTTCTGTGGCTGGCGTTACCAAGCGCGTGCATTTGAAAGATAGGGTGACGGTCTAAAGTTGCAGTGAGCGCGGACAAGAAGGCTTTACGATCAAAGACACCAGAAAACCAGAATCGCATTTGCACTGCCATGGAGTGGGTGGGGCGATCGTCGGCGAGCATATAATGTTCAAACGACACCATGGGGTGCTCATGAGGTGTTCTTTGGGGCTTTCTTGATACTTGTGCCATAACCTACAATTTGCCTGATTTTTTACTGTGAAATTTGAGCTTTGATTTTATTACTAACGGTTCCAAGTGTCTATATTCAATGTCGATACGTAACTGTTCGCCATCTCGCGGCAGGTTTTGGCATCGTATTCGCATAATCAATGCGCTTTAAGGCATTTTATTTGTCTTTTATTCGGAGGGTGACGTATGAAGGCGATGCAAGCGATGACGCGGAATGTAGTCTGCGTGCGGGAGGAAGACACATTACAAGCCGCTCACGATCTGATGCAAGAGTGGGAGATACGGCACTTGCCTGTAACGAATGATAGAAAGCTTATTGGTATTATCAGTGATCGTGACATCTTACCATATGTGTCCGATCTGGCGAGTCAGGAGCTTGGGGTTCGCTTGGTGGCAAACGTGATGACTCGGCAAGTGTTGACCGTCTCTCCTGCTGATCCCGTTTCCCATATAGCCAATGTGATGAGTCTCTATAAAATCGATTGTCTGCCTGTAGTCGAAGACGATGGTAGTGAGCAATTAGTTGGTTTAATTACGTCCATGGATTTGGTGGACTTGCTCCGAGAAAAGGAAATTTTGGACGTGTCCCGAACGGTCCCTTGGACCTATACGGTTCGTGGTAACCAAGATGAGCCGCCAGCGTTTGTATAACTGTGGCTCTGTGTTCATGGTTTTGAATCTTTAATGCGGCTTATTGTGTAACTTCACTGGTTTTGCTTTTTTGCTGGCGCGGATATTAATGAGCTCAACAAAGACGCTGAAACCCATGGCAAAGTAGACGTACCCTTTCGGGATATGGAATCCTGAGGCTTCGCCGACCAAGACAAGACCGATCATCAATAGAAAGCTTAGGGCTAATATTTTGATGGTTGGATGATCGTCCACAAAGCGAGAGATGCTGCCGCTTGCAATGAGCATTACGGCGAGTGCGATGATATTGGCGATCACCATGATGGCGAGATTTTGTGTCATACCTACCGCTGTTATTACGCTGTCGATTGAAAAGACAAGGTCGATTAACATGATTTGAATAATAACGGCCCTTAAAGTCATTTGTTTCATGCCCGAGCCAGCACCTGCGTGCTCCTCGCCCTCCAGTTTTGAGTGAATTTCTTTTGTAGCTTTGAAGAGTAAAAAGAGGCCGCCGGCAAATAAAATGATGGATTTACCGGTGATGTCGAAGCCAAATAATGAACCGATTGGTGTCGTTAACTGAGCGATCCAAGAGATAATAGATAATAGACCCAGACGCGTCACAAGGGCTCCCATTAAGCCGGCTTTTCTCGCCGTGTCTCGCTGCTCCGGTCGAACCTTGCCGGCGAGAATCGAGATGAAAATAATATTATCGATTCCAAGAACAACTTCTAGGGCCGTCAGTGTGGCGAGGCTGATGAGATTCTCACTATTGAAGATAATTTCTGCCAAGTGTTCCATGAATTCCCCTGTCATTTTATTTGACTATGATTTGTTTCTTTTTTCTTTGATGCAGTATTCGGTTGACGTAGTGATTCAAGTAAAAAGCGGTGATCACCTGTATGATTGGCAATTTTTAGCTCGGGCCAAAGTACCGGTTTTGGTCTAAAGCCAACTGCCAACCCGGAGGCTCTCATCATCAAAAGATCGTTCGCCCCATCGCCAACCACCAGGGTGCGAGATTTCTGAAAGTCCAAATATTTTATCCAATTTACGACGGACTGTTGTTTTCCTTTGGCGTCAATAATATCACCTTCAGTTGTCCCTTGCATAACATCGCCGTCCCATGCAAATCGATTGGCGAGGAAGTCTGAGCATCCGAGCTGCTTGGCGATTGGTCCGGCCATCTCCTGAAACCCACCGCTGATTAAAAAGATTTGTATGTTCTGCTGTTGGCACCATTTGGCCAACTCGAGTACTCCCGTGCAAAGGGTGGGTTTGATCGCTGCAACCTGCTGCCGGGTTAGGCCCTTCAGAATTCTTAAGCGAGCTTGTAAGGATGTTTTAAAGTCCATTTCTCCCGTCATAGCCCGTGTTGTTAGTTCCTCAATTTCTCGTTCTTTTTTTAAAAGTTTAGCTATTTCAACTAGAGATTCTTCCTCGATGACAGTGCCGTCCATGTCAAAAAATATCGCTTCTGGGTTCAATATCTCAGCGGGGATGATTCCGGCGCTCAGCCCCTGATCAATTGTTTGACGAGCGACGGATATGTACGCCCTAGATGGTTTATCAAATCGGCAGAAAGTTTGGTTTTTTATTGAAAATCGGCTCGCTTCTAGCGTACTCAGGCCTTCCCTTTGAGCCACTTCTTCATCAAGAATTACGCGAGATATGGTCGTCATCCGGCCTTGTTGATAATGAAGGGTAACCATGCATTGATCAACTCGCGGTGAGCTTCTTCGAGCAAATCAATCCAAGTGGGCCGTCTAGGGCTTTTTAGTAGTTTCATGCCGGCCTCATCAGGAAGCATATCGGCTTTTCGTCGATTGCAGGGATGGCAAGCCGCCACAACGTTTTCCCAGATGGTCGTTCCACCACGACATCGGGGCTTCACGTGATCGATGGTGATAGATTGTTGATTCATTCTGTTGCCACAGTACTGGCAAGTGAAGCGATCTCTTAATAGGATATTTCGCCGTGTACATCGAGAGTTCATAGTCCGCCTGAAGGTGCGCACATAGCGTTTTAGGCGAACGACTGACGGCAGTTTGAAAATCTGACTAACTGAGCGGACGACCTCATTGTACTCAGCAAGCACCTCTGCTTTCGCCGTTACCACGAGGCACATGGCTTTTTCCCAAGTGACCAAATGGATTGGCTCGTAGGCGGCATTTAAGACTAGGGTTCGCATGCTTGAGGTCCAAGTAAGTGTCAGATATCTATAATTATATCATACCTGACAGTGCTAAAGGGTAAGAAGCCCCACACTAAGGGCTATATAAATTTTATTAAAATCCGGCATATTGTCGTGCATAGTTTTTAAAAATAATTTCATGGCCGGAGCGATCGAGGTGAGGGAGATGGTCGGCAATTTTTGCAGTGTTATGGGATGCCACGATCCTGCCGACATGTCTCAGTCGGAGGAAAGCCCGTGCGCGTCAAACGCATTTCAAAAGTCATGCTCTCAGAGCTTAGCCCGTTGAAAATATGGAAGAGCATATTTTCAACGCAGTATGCGTCCGCGGATGAAGAGTATTTTGTTCAGATAGCAATGGGGCGTCGACGGGAGTCAAGTGCGGATATAGCTATTCGTCTCGGAATTTTTTACGACATTTTAATGTGCCTCACTATTTTTTATTTTGATGCGATTAAACTAAAGCAGCAGCTCATGACGTTTCATCTACTGCACATGTTGTTGATCCTGCCAATGTTTATTAGCCACTCAGTCTTCGGTCCAATCATTAAAAACGTGGGAATCAAGTTTTTTCTCCCAATGGGGATTTTGACCCCTGCCTTGTTTTATTCGTGGGTTCTATATTTCCGAGATAATTCTGTTATGGATCGTGGTTTTTTTCTCGGGGTGGTTCATATTTATAGTTTGTCCCTTTTTACGATCATGATTCATCCTGGGTCTCGGTTACAAAGGACTTTTGCAGTAATTGCTATGTCAATTGCGAGCTCCTTAGCGTTCTCACGGAATGAGTTGATGGCACTTTTTGCTTTAACGAATCCGTTTGCCATGGTGGCTGCGCTCTTGATCACATTTTCCATCGAAAGGCAAAACCGGATTCTCGCTCAGAAAGAATTTCAACTGATGATTCAGGCCGCACCAGCAAAAATTGTTAGACAGTCAGCATTGGCAAACAATGATCTTGGATCGGTTTTCGCGCCAACCCAACGTCACTGCGTTTGTATTAGTTCAGATTGGCGCGGATATCAGGCTTTATCTGCGAGGGTTTCGTCAAATGAACTATCAAAGGCGATTGGTGCCTACTATGAAATGACTGATAGGTTACTCAGCCATGTATTTCCTGAGGGTAATTATTACACGGATTGGATTGCTGACGAGTTGTTTGTGGTTACCTTTGCAAAGGATGCTTCTGAGGAAGCAGGGTTGATAAACGCCAGCTTAAGATTCGCCCATGAGCTTATTTTAAGAAAGCAGGAATTTATAAAAAGTATGAATCTACCCATCAATATTGATGTGGGTGTTGCTAGCGGCGTTGCTCTTATCGGCATGATGGGTCCGGCGGGGCATCGGAAAGCTACTGCTCTTGGAGATGTGCCGGGGCAGGCGCGACGGTATCAGGAAATCGGTAAACAAATCCGCCGTAAGTTTGGTGAAAATGATCGTGTCCTATTTGGCTACAATTCGCTTTTACAAATCACTCAGCCATTCGATGTAAAACAGTTTGAGCTTGAAGCCGGTGGCAAGGTGAGAGATGTAGCCGAAGACCGCGTATTCTACCTGGAACCAGCCAATAAAACGCAGCAGGACGTGGCTTGAGTTCGAGAGTTGGTAAACCTATCAAAATAATTTCATGAAAGTTGGTTTTAACAAAGGCGTTACCGTAGCCCTTGGGAACACGCTTTGTACGAGTGCGGCCATTGTCGCGACCGCCGAGGGGTCTCCATGATTTAGAATCACATGACTTGGAGTCTTTGTCATGCGCTGGAGCCATTCTTTAATATCCTGTGAGTCACCGTGTGCAGACAGGGATGCGATGGTCGCGATCTCTGCTTCAATTTGAACCTCCTTATGATGAATTCGAAGTTTTGCGAGATT
>JBIJBX010000279.1:0-3150 GCA_044344995.1 Oligoflexales bacterium
GGTGCCCTCGGCCTGATATCCACAAAATAATATTGTATTCTCGGGGTGAGGAAGTCTTGCCTTTAAATGGTGTAAAATCCGACCGCCATTAAGCATTCCTGCCGCGGAGATGACAATCATGGGGCCCTGCCGCATGCACGCAAGTAAGGAATCATCTGTTGCCACAGTTGTCTCAAAATGAGCGGGTAGAAATTTTTCCTGGGCCGTACCAGTTGAGAACTGTAGCCCTTCCCTGTGGTCTTCGGGGTGATCGAAAAAGACCTTGGTAGCAACTTTTGCCATTGGACTGTCTAAGAGTACAGGTACCTTGGGCAGCAGACCAGCATCCTCAGCCAAACGAATGATATAAAGAACTTCCTGGGCTCTACCGACCGCGAATGCTGGTATTACTAGTACGCCACCCCGATCAAACGTTCGTTTTGCAACGGCTGCTAATTCGTGTACAACATCATTTCTAACGTGCAGACGATCGCCATAGGTTGATTCAAGGACGAGTACGTCGGTCTCCTGAATAGGATCAGGTGGCCGAATGGTAGGGCTTCTTGGATGACCGAGATCGCCGCTGAAGGTTAATATTCGTGTGCCGTTCTGGTGCGCGAGTGAGAATTGGACAATTGATGCGCCAATAATGTGACCGGCGTTGACAAAGCGCACACTTACGTCTGGAGCAAGTCGAATCCACTCGTCACGGCGCTGAGGTTTTATATTCCGCAATACCAAATCCACGTCTTCTTCTGTGAAAAGCGGTAGGGCAGGCTTGTGATTTGAATACCCTGTCTTATTTGCGTAGTTTGCAAACTCAGATTCCAGGTATGCGGCGTCTTTCAGCAGAACTGGCAGAAGATCGGCGGTACCTTCACTACAGTAAATTGGACCACGCCAACCCTGTTTGAAAAATCTCGGTAGGAATCCAGAGTGATCCAGGTGAGCGTGCGTCAAAACGACTGCGTCTACTTTTTTTTCCGGCATTAATACCGGATCCCAATTCTTCTGCCGTATTTCCTTAGGACCTTGGAATAGCCCGCAGTCAAGGAGAATCTGGTACCCATCAAAACGGACTAGGGTACGACTGCCCGTTACACCCCCGGCTGCACCAAGAAAATCCAAGCTAAAAGTCATCGGCTCTACTTTGAATTATGGAATGAAAATTTCAACGTCGTACCAGATTCCGGAGATCATCAAGGTTCGCTTGAATATCGTCCGGAATATTGGTTCCACCGGAACCTGAGTACTCCATCAAAATTTGCTGTTCGAGCGCATCTAGGGCCTTGGAGGCAGTCTTTGACTTGGGCGCTGCACGGACTGAGGCTTCGAAATAATAATCAGTTTGAGTTAGCCAAGTAGTTCTGCCAATTAAAGACTCGGTCAATCCTAGGAGGTAGTAGCCTTTGGCCATATCTTCGTGCGAGAGCGATTTATTCTGCATGTATCGGTTTAGGAGGCCGCTTGCAACTATGAAGTCAACGAGGGCTGATCGATCCATGGGATACTCCATAGTTTTCCGCGCGTTTTTAATAATTTTTTCAGCACGCGCAAGCTCTGAGCCTTTGCCATTGACCTCAGAAGAAAGTCTTTTTAGGGAAGATTTCCAGGCAGATACTTCGCGGGCCATGAAGGCAGGGAGATCTGTGCGTTTGCTTAGGGAATCAAGGGTGATCAGCGCCCTGCGAGGCTCAGATTTGACGCGGATTGTCACTTTAAGGTATTCAGGCAAAGCGTCCATCGCGAAAAGTTCGCTTGGCTTTGGCCAAGTCTTAAACATCTCCTCCCAGGTGGCGACGGCTTGATCAAATTGTCTTAAGGCAACTTGCAAGCGCGCTTTTTCTGCTGGCGAGAGCTTTTCCACCGAAACATTTTTAAAAAAGTGATCCATGCTAGGAGCGTGCCCAGGGTCAGGTAATTTCATGTGGCAGCTGACACAGTTTTCTGACACCTGGTGCAGTAGGTATCTCGCCTCACTTGTCGCGCCGCGATCATACCATTTGTAGATGTCTTTGATATCTCGGGACATTGATTTCGCGATGAAACCAAAGCTTCCATCAAATTTTTTAGCGTGGTCCACAAGGGCATTAGTACCGTCGCGCATGTTGCGAAGGTCAGTCAAGACGCGCTCTCTATTCTTTGGATCTGAGAATTCTGCGCCACTCATGCTGAGGGGGAGCACATCCGTCAAGCTTGAGAATAGCTGCGCCATGATGTTGCGCGTCGTGGCTTGTGTTTTCTCGTTGGAGGCTGCGGCCAAAGTTTGTTGACTAAGGCAGAATTGAGCCAACATGATTAGCGAGTAGTTTTTAATTTTCAAAAATGTTTTTTTGCTGAGATAAATGTTCGGCATAAATTAGGTTCCCTCTGCGCAATTATTTTTATTCAACTGCTCGTAGCAGATTATAGCATATATTTTCCCTGACCATGTCGACGAAGGCAAATCATGAGCGAACTGGTAAGGTTTTGGCTCATGCACGCAGTTTGCTGCTTATAGCACATGGAATTTTGGATTTTTATGAGATCACCAAGTTGGCTGCCCACTCTCTTTGTCATGTTTGGATTGAGAACGTTCGTAACATTGTTAAGATGGCGGTGGGTGTCTAAATATAGGAGGATCAAAATGTCAGCGTATGTTGTTTGGATGGATTCAGGACTTGCGAAAATATTTCACGTAAAACAAGGTTCGGTGTCTGTGGCAAAAGCTCTTCGGCATGATCGTGATCATCACACGGCCAATAAAAATGATTCGAAGCATAAAGATAACCCAAGGTTTTTTCAGGATGTGGCAGATCATTTGAGTGAATCCGATGATAGGGTTCTACTGGTAGGGCCGGGCGTATCCAAAAATCATTTTATGACCTACCTCGAAGGGCATCACCAAAAAAAGCTTGCCAATAGAATCGTTGGAACTGAGGTCATGGATCATCCAAGTGACGCGCAGATTGTTGCCTTTGCGCGCAAATATTTTCCAGAAGGCACGATGTAATTTAACGTTGGTGGGGTGTTTTATGGATGTCTCTACGGTTAAAATTTCTGAAGTCATGACCAAAATGCCTCGCTGCATTGAATTGCATCAGCCGCTTCTGACGGCAGTCAAATGGATGGATGAGCTAAAAGTGCGACATTTGCCCGTACGCGAGGCCGGAAAAATCGTTGGAATTGTTA
>JBIJBX010000024.1:0-17397 GCA_044344995.1 Oligoflexales bacterium
GCGTAGACGATCATGGTATGCTGGATTTTACGAAAGCGATGGCTGAGGGGCGGGTATTTTTACGATCCGCGAAACGAGCTTGATGAGTTCAGTCGACTTTATTTATTTTGGTGGTGCATTTGATCCGGTTCATCTGGGCCACGTTGATGCTGTAAAAATTGTACGCGAAGCGTTTCCGGACGCGAAAATCACAATTATCCCTGGATTTCTCGTGCCGGTCGCTGGTGGTAGCGTAAAGGCTCCGGCAACTCCCTTTGTTGATAGGGTTGCCATGGCTGTCGTCGCCTTTGATGAATGGCCATTAGTGGATGTTTCCTCGATGGAAGAGGAGCTTCCAACGCCAAACTACACCGTACAAACGATTGAAGCTCTGGCAGGCGACCTTCCGGCAGCGCGCATCGGCTGGATGATTGGCGCAGATCAGCTCGCGAATTTCACTGAGTGGAAAAATGCGAAGCGTATCTTGGAGCTTGCTTCCTTGATTGTCTTGCCTCGGCCGTCTGCCGAAGTCGGTAATACACTGCAGCTTGCGCGAACAGTTGCGACTTCCCTCGGGTTTAGTGTGACGGTCGATTCAGAGCATCAGCGTATTGATCTTGATGGTGGTGGCTCGATCCACCTGATGACAAAAGCTCCTGCGTCCATATCATCTAGTCAGGTTCGCGCTCTTGCGGCGCAGAGTCTGTCAAAAGTACAGAATTTGGTTCCCCACTCCGTGATTGAATACATCACTGACTTGGGACTTTATCAACAAGTGGTTGATCAAAGTTATCTGACGACGTGATGGTTTTTTGGCTTTAAGGTTTTTAACAAAAGAGGCGAGAATGGAAAATTACATTGAATTTGCTCAGATCGCGGCATCAGCTGCAGTTGACAAAAAAGCATCTAGAATTGCGCTTATGGATGTACATGGACTAACTGACATGTGTGATGCCGTGTTAATCTGCTCTGCTGATAACGAACGCCAGTCTGTAGCTATCGCCGATGCAATTGAGGAGCGTTGTCGAAAGGTCTCCGGGGTTAAGCCATATGCTGTCGAGGGTAGAACCGTTGGCAACTGGGTGCTCATGGATTATGGCGCAGTGATCGTGCATATTTTCTTGAGCGCAGCTCGTGACTATTACGCGCTCGATTCACTTTGGCCAAAAGCCAAAAAAATCACCGTTGATGGTGCTCAGTAAATCTTGTGAAGATTCAGATCGTTAGAGTTGGAAAGATGAGTCAATCAGGTCTTCTGCCGATTGCACAAGAGTATCGTAAGCGCCTTAGCGCATTCGTAAAAACTGATGAAATCGAGATTAAAGCCGACAGCCAACGTGATAAACGTTCTGCTGCTAAGAGCACGGAGCCTTTATATCAGCCGGCTTCCGGAGAGTTTTTGATTCTTCTCGACGAAAGGGGGCGGCAGTATGATTCCGTGTCCTTATCGCGCTCAATACAAGGCTGGATGGATGATCCAAGAATCAAAACCTTAAGTTTTTTGATTGGTCCACCGTATGGTTTTGATGATGCGACCCGAAAGGCTGCCTCAGGTACATGGTCTTTGTCTGCCTTGACAGTACCAAGTGATTTCGCTTGGCTTATGGTATGGGAACAGCTTTATCGTGCCATGACGATACTCAAGGGGATGCCTTATCATCATGACTAACCCCAATTTGTCACTTCCTGACATCCAATTTTAAAAATAATGGTTGGGGATGTTTTGTCCCGTCTGCAGCCAAATAATGCCACGTAACCAGGCAAAGATTTGTGACAACTGTCGCATGGATTTGCTGCGTTTGCGCAGCGGAAGTGTCATTTACCTCTCGGAATTCAGGGTGTACGTGGGTTTTCGATATCAGTCGACCGTGCGTGCCATGGTGCTACGAGCCAAGGTCAAAAACGAGGTGCCAGCAGTGGCGGCTTTGATCTCGAGCCTTAAGGATCTTCTAGGTGACGAGCTTAGGAGATTCGACGAGCCTTGTTGTCTTGTCATACCCGCACCTTCCAGTTTTTGGAGTCGCCTGACCGGGCGGTTTGATATTGCGAGGCTAGTGGCTGGCGCTCTCTTTCCCAAGGCGGCCAAATTGGAAGGCCAGCTCCCAGGTGCTTTTTGGCGTCAAAAACGTGCGGGTCGAAACGCCGTATCGGCGACGAGTGTTGGTCTGAGAGCGCCCAGAGCTGTTCATAAATTTTTAAAAAAAATGATGAATTGGCAAGGTGAATTTAAGGAATATATTGATATTCAAAGAAAAATTTCCTCGGCTTCTCGTATTCTTGTTATTGACGATGTGCTCACAACGGGGTTGACTATGGGTACATTATTTCACCAGCTCAAAACGCTTGGGGCGCACAGGATTGAGGGTCTTGTCCTCGCTGCCGCTGACCAAGGTTAGGAGCGCCAGGAAATAGTCATGCGCCGCGGCTCAATCTTGTTTTGAGCTTGAACAACAAAGAATTGGAACTTTAGAGTTTATGACCATCGACACCTCGAAATTGACTCCAATGCTTAAGCAATACTACGAGATCAAGCAGACCGTTGGTGACGCGGTGCTCTTTTTTAGGATGGGAGATTTCTTCGAAATTTTTGGCGACGACGCTGAAATGATCGCTCCGAAGCTAGATGTGGTTCTAACAGCCAGGGAAAAGGGCGATCAGACTAAAATTCCATTTTGTGGTGTTCCACATCACAGTGCCAAGGGCTATTGGTTAAAATTGGTCAAGCTTGGATATAAAGTCGCCATTTGTGAACAGCTTGAAGACGCAGCCACTGCAAAGGGGCTGGTTAAGCGTGGTGTGACCAGGATTTACACCCCGGGAAGCATTGATGAATTAGAGGGTCTAGAGCACGATCAGCCCAATTATCTCTTAGCTTGGATGGATGTGCCGGGCACGAACAGTGAAGTTTTGGCCGTACTTGACGTATCCACCGGTGAATTCAGGTTGGGCAATATTGGTCGTGGCCAGTTGTTAAACTATGTGCGGTTGTTTCGACCCGTCGAATTACTAGTGCGACGCTTTGCCGCTGAGCAGGTTAACCGCTTGCTTACAACCTGGACTAGAGAAAACGCCCTGTGCATCGATCATTTACCTGAAGCCCCTTTGAAGGATGAAAGCCTGCATAAGAAGCTATTGGGGGACGTATTCGGTACTCCTGAGCTGGCGGGCCAGCCGTGTGGTTCAGTGGTTGGTGGGTGTCAAATGGCTGCCGCGCTCTTCACGCGTTTAAATGATCTTCAAACTTCTACCAAACAGTTTTTGCGCATAGATCGTCTCGAAGAGCCTGACTCGGTGCCGTTGTCAGAGACGGTAATCCGTGATTTGGAAATTTTTGAAACCTCTCGCCGCCGTGCATCAGACGGTAGTTTAGCGCGAGTTATTGATCGCACGCTCTCCCCGATGGGCGCCCGCGTATTGCGCTACGCTCTTGCTAATCCACTGGTAAAAAAAGATGCTATTAGCTCCCGTCATTCAGCCGTAGAGGAGCTCTCGCGGTCAGGTGAGGAAAACCTCCAAAATCTGAGATTAGAACTGAAGAATACGCCTGACTTAGCCCGGCTATCGACCAGAATTTTGGCAGGCTCAGCCAGTCCCCATGAGCTGGCACTCGTTAGATCGGCACTAAGTAAGGCCAATAGTTTGTCGCCAATGGTGGCTGAGCTCGCAGCAAAAGACTCTGCGCTAATTGAAATTAGCCAATCTCTGGTAGCCGTGCCTGAGGTCCTAGCGATCTTGGGCGAAATATTGGTGGATATGCCAGAGGGATTAGGCAGCGGTAACCGTGTTTTTCGCCACGGGTACGATCAATTTTTAGACGATAAAAATACGCTGGCCATGCAGGGGCAGGAAAAAGTCACGGCTTATGAAAATTCCTTGCGTGATAGAACTGGTATTTCCAGCCTAAAAATTAAAGCTCATAAATCATTTGGACTTTTGATTGAGGTGACTAAGACCAACGTGAGTCGTGTGCCCTCTGACTTCATTAGAAGGCAGACCATGACCAACGGTGAACGCTACACCACCATGGAACTCAAGGATCTCGATGATGCGTTGGCTTCCGCCTATGAGCAGGCGGTGCAGCGTGAGTACAAATTATACGAGGAACTTTTACAAAAACTTGCGCCTTTCCGCGATGGGCTGATGAGTGTTGCAAAAGCAATCGGCCAGCTCGACATGCTACAAAGCTTCGCGTGGTTGGCCCTCAAAGAGGGCTATGTGCGCCCAACCTTGAGCACTAGCCCGAGAAGACTTGTTTTGAAGGCGTGTCGTCACCCCGTTGTGGAGAAATTTGTTGGTAGGCATGAATTTGTCGCCAATGATGTATTGTTGAATGACAAGAAAAGTCAGATGCTCATCACCGGTCCCAATATGGCCGGTAAATCCACCGTCATGCGCCAAACGGCTATCGCCGCGATCCTCTGTCAGGCCGGAGCATTTGTGCCTGCCTTTGAGGCTGAGATGCCAATATTTGACGGTATTTTTACCAGAGTTGGTGCAAGTGACGATTTAAGCCGCGGGCAATCCACATTCATGGTGGAAATGAGCGAAGCAGCAGATATTTTACGCAAGGCAACCGCCAAGAGTCTGGTGATTTTGGACGAGGTGGGAAGGGGTACTTCAACGACCGATGGCCTCGCTATTGCCGCCAGTATTCTCGATGACCTATGTGCTCGCATAAAATGTTTCACCATGTTTGCTACCCACTATCATGAGCTGGTACCCATTATGGCCCAGCGCCCAAATGTAGTTACTGCGCAAACTGAGGTCGTTGAAAAGAACGAGGGAATTATTTTTACCCATCGTTTGATCGCCGGTGCTTCCGCCAGCTCCTTTGGATTAGAGGTGGCAAGATTGGCGGGTGTTCCTGCCCATGTTCTTGAGCTAGCTAAGGACTACCTCGGGCGATTTGAACAGACTTCGAAAACTGCCGGCGTTGATAAAGAAAGTGTCAGTAAGGAGCCTCCTCCCCAAGCTGGCATTCGAGCCGGAGCCAGCAAAGTTCCAGGCGCATTGACAGAATCGTCCGATCACCTCAGTAAGGTTCAAAGAGGCTTATTTAATCTGCCGTCTGAGCCAGCAGTGGACTCAGGTGATGGATCTCGCCTCGTCAAGTTTGGCGTGGAGCGGGTGATCACGCGGCTTGAAGGTGTTCGAATACACAAAACGACTCCGCTGCAAGCGCTTAATATTCTTAACGAACTCAAGTCACTGCTGGTCCCAGTCGAGCAAAAAGCATTATTTGACACTGACAGTGAAGAACGTCTTTAGGCCCTGCCACAGATGATTCGAAGCCGCCTGTTTAATGTCATAAAAAAGCTACCTAGGCCCATGATATTGCCTGACGGGTTTACTTGCCTTTGCGGTCTGTGACGGTTATATTGTGGGATTGTTTTTTAGGGTAAACTGTTTGATTAATTGCTGAATCAAGGATCGACAAGGAAGGTACCATGGCGAAGGCTAAACCAAAAAAATCAGCCGCAAAGGCAAAGCCTGTGGCGAAAAAAGCCCCAGCAGCCAAGAAGGCATCTGCGGCTAAAAAACCCGCTGCAAAGAAACCGGTACCGGCTAAAAAGGTCGTGCCGGCAAAGAAAGCAGCTCCTCCTGCCAAAAAGGCCGTCGTGGCTGTTCCGCCAAAGAAGGCTACGCCGCTAGCAAAGCAGCCATCGGTTCAAGTTAAAGGGAAGACAGTCAATGTCCCTGCTATGCATGAAAAAGCTGGTGGGACGTCTGGTTTGAATCAGTCGCCGAAGTTAACGGCGGTCACTAAACCAATTAAACCGATCCCCATTCCCAGTGAAGTCCTGAAGCTCAAAGACAAACCAAGCGCACCCGAAGCACTTGATTCAACAGAGCGACGAGAAATCCATCAAAGCGATATTTTTAGCGAGGAAGAACTGCGCACCTTTCTCGGCGCGCTCCACAAGGAGCGAGCTGCGCTTTTGGAAAAGGCTAAAGCAGCTGTGGATGCGGGTAACATCGCTCTTGATAAAGATGAAATGTATGATGAGGTGGATTTGGCCACAGCGACAGTGGATCAAAATCTAACCTTCAGGCTATTGGATCGAGACAGGAAACTTCTCAATGAGATTGATCATGCGATCAACAAGATCCAAACAGGAGAGTTCGGCTACTGTGAGGGAACTGGGGAGCCGATTCCAAAGCGCAGACTCGAGCTTCGTCCGTGGTGTCGTCACAGTGTGAAATACAAAGAACAACTCGAAAAGCTTGAGAAATCAGGTCGCGGCGTTGTTGATGAAGATGCTGAGATGTTGGATTAATGAAACAAGACCCGCCAGCTAATTGGCGGGTTTTTTGTGTCAAGAAACTACTCAAAGTTTAGGATTTTTATTTTTTACAGATGATTGAATGTCTGTAAATGGAAGGACCTTGCCTCTATGGCCCCTATTCAAATGATCGCGATTTGTCCCGATGAAATCAAAGATGTACTTGCGCAGGAGTTGAGTGATCTTGGCGCAAAGAATATTGAGCAGAAGTTTAAGGCGGTACATTTTGATTGCGACGAGAAATCTTTTTACATGGCTCACCTTAAATTGCGGACGGCTTCACGTCTATTGAGAGTCATCAAAGAATTTGCAGCCAAAGATGAGCGAATGCTTTTTGACCAAGCTCGACGGATCAATTGGGGTACTGTTTTCGAGGTCGATAAGACCTTCGTGATTGAAGGTGTTCCCGGTGAGCGTGGTCCTGGGGTTATGACCAGTAATACGATTTCAAAGCGTGTGCGAGAGGCGCTGCAGTCCTGGTTCCAGGAGAAAAAATCGGCGAAGCCGAAGGTCAATCTTGAAGAGCCAGATGTTGAATTAGTGGCCTTTGTGCGTGCTGGGCGATGTATGTTGAGCGTCGACACTTCCGGCAAGTCCATGCATAAACGGGGCTATCGTTCGGACCGGCATCCTGCTCCTATCAAAGAGACCATGGCAGCGGCGTTACTGATGAAGATCGGCTATGATGGCTCTACACCAGTATACGACCCCATGTGTGGCAGCGGTACGATTGCCATCGAGGCGGCGTCCATGGCATTGGGAAAGGCTGCCCTGATCCATCGTAAGAAAGGCGAGTTTGGTTTTGAAAGGTTGGTATTTTTTAATCCGAAGGTATGGCGAGCGGTTCAAGATGAATGCAGCGAACAGAAACGTTACCAGCTGCCTGCGCCAATTTTTGCCTCAGATATCAGTGCCAATTATCTCGAGGCGGCGAAAGAAAATGCTTTGCGCGCCCGCGTAGAGAAATATATGGAGTTTTCAAAGGCGGATTTCTTTGAGGCGAAGCCTCCGTTCAAGTCGGGCCTTCTCATCACCAATCTTCCCTATGGTGAACGGATTAAAGGTGAGTTCTCTGGTGATGACGAAAGTTTTTTTAAGGCAATTGGTGACAAATTAAAGCGTGATTTTGCGGGATGGCGAGCGGCGATTCTTGCGGCTGAGGAGTCCCCGTGGAAGTTCATCGGCTTAAAGCCATCACGGAAAATAAAACTTCTAAATGGCAGCATTCCAGTGCGACTATTGGTTTTTGATCTTTATCAGGGGTCAAAAAAAAGCTCCCATGACGGGAGCTCTGAGCGTGGCAATAAAAAGTGAACAAATTTATTAGATCCAGGCGCCGTCAAAGTTGGCTTGTCGTCTTGAGCTGACCTTGTCTGGAGTCGATAAGCTCATAGGGGAAAATTCTGACCGCATTGCTGGAGAATGGGAAGCGGGTTGGTTCGCCTCGAATAATTTCTTCTGCTCTGAGCGGATTCTATCCACAAACTTTGAGCAGCAAACTTTACAGTTTAAATCTGGGGACTCAACGCCCGAGTATTTGGGGTGGCGGAGGCAGACAACATTGGCAGCAGCGATGGACATGAGCTTCAACTCCCGATTATTCATTTGAGGTTTCATTCTCAAATTAGGGAGATGCAGGTTGCGTGCCAATACTTATAGGTTTAAACGGCCTTTGATATTAGGGGCTTAGACCCTGCTGACAGAAGCCTTAGCGTCAGGTTCATATACACTTGTCGGGTTAAGTCAGCATTTCTCGACAAAATGGCACTAAAATCAAGGGTGTTTATGGTTACCGTTCTCGCTTGGGATGAGGTGACGATCCACTCGACCGGCTTTCTTTCACTAAGACTTATCTCTGGCGATAACCAGCCGTCAGCGGTTTCGGGATATTCGCTTGAAATCAGATCACCCGTAATCACCATGACGAGGAATGTATTCGGCGCGCCACTTTGAAGACGGTGACCGGCTTGATACTCAAAAGCTGAAAAGCGTGAGACAAGCATCTCGACATCTTCTTCATTAAGACCTTGGAATAGCCAAGTCCTCGAGAGAAGCGTGATGTCATCACCGACTAGAGGCATATTTTCTGAAGGCTTCGCTGAGGGCTCAAGTGGTAATTTCAAAACTTTGGAGAGCGCGGCCTCTGGTCTAGGTATTTCCAAGGCACTTTTCAGTGCGCTTTGTGTGCCTGGATCGATGAAAAAACCCGACCTGCTGGGAGGTGCACTGTTGATCTGAGGTGTCCCTTGAATTTGCGGTTCAGTGACCTGGAGTTGTGGCATCTTGCCCTTTTTCGCGCGATTGGAGCAGTATTTCGACCGTTCGCTGTCGCCAGCAGCCCTGAAAACTTCCGCGGCCTCTTCAAAACGCTCAAGCTGCTCTAGCAACATTCCCGCATTGCGGTATTGAGCGGATTCCCTATACATCTCGGCCAACAAAATGGCTGCTGGTGACTGAATGTTAACTGAACCCACTAAACTGGCCTGAACGGATTGTGGTGACTGATTAAAAATCTTCTTCGCGGTTTCAAAAATCTGATCCGATAGTAAATCTAGAATATAAGTTCCAGCCTGATTAGATCTGGCTAAAATTTTTAAGACTCCCGGTAAATCAGCGTCAGATTTGACGGCGTGGATCATGACGTCTAGCTCGTCCTGGTGCGGTTTATACGCGGTCAACTGTTGGGGATCTTGGCCAAGTGCATTCCAACAAACCACAGCCTTGGATGTCTTATTTACTTTAAGCCAGTTTTTTGCGGCATCACTCAGTAAATTTGCCTTTTCAAGGCATTCTGCGGCTTCAGCAAATTGCGCGGCCTTAGCAAATAGTTCAGCAGCCTCAAGTGTTTTCCCAATTTCTCGGAAGCACTTTGCTGCGTTCAGGTTATCGCCGGCCTGCAAGAAGCACTGCGCCGCAGGTCCAAAAAGACCGTTACGACTGTAAAGCACCCCTGCTCGGCCTGGCCGTTGTAAACGAATCAGTACGCGTGCGGCGTCGTCAAAAAGTCGCCCATTTTCCAAAGCATCGATCGCATCGCGGTAAAATCCAGCCTGTTCGAGCATTTGGGCGGCGGGCAAAATACGGCCGCGGGAAATTAATTTTGCCGCCTGTTTCTTGATCCTGATCTCTTGTCTGGTTAGGGGCTTTTGATCCGCAGCGCGCTGCTGGCTTCCATGCCCGGCAGGCCGGCGCATCCGAGCTTTTTCCTCGTTTCGCCGGCTATAATATGCCCATGCAATGAAGCAGGCGATGATCGCCGCTGCTATTCCAAGCAATATGATTTGCTTTTCCTTCATTTGCGCAACCTTTTCTCAGCTCAAAGAGCGTAGGTGATTCCCATCTGTGTATAGGTATCCAAGGTCTGTTCGGCGCTTTCGCCAGGATATTGCTTGACGCCATCGGTAAGGGTATAGGTCAATTTAAATGAGAATTTTTGGCTCATCCGAATTGCAAGCCCCGCGCCTCCCTGTGGCCCATAGTGTGGCTTCGAAACGCGCTGTGGATCTTGGCCTGCTTGCACGAAGTCAATTACATAGTTCTTAACCGCAAGACCCGCAAATATAAACGGCGTAACGATTTCTCCGCCGTAAAGAATCAAAGTCAAATCCAGAGCATTTGTGGTGACATGGGAAAGTGTCTTGAACTGGACGAAAATATTCGTCCCGTCTATTTGTTGATACCCTACTGTTGAAGAGAGCTCTTGACGGTGTGTGTAGCCCACCATGAAGTACTCACCAAGATCCAGGGAAAGACCAGCTGATCCGGCGCCAGACTGAATTTTTTGGTAGCCTGCGTTAGATTCCGATCGGCTCCCGGAGAGGGAAACTTTCATGGCAGCCAACCCATGCGTCGATATGGACAACATAAAAAAAATCATGGAGATGACAATAAAGTTTTTCATGATAAACCTCGCGTCGCGTGAAGGGCCCAGTCCCCTGAGTTATCGACAGAAATCGATGTTTAATTAATCCGAATGCCAGGCTATTACTTTATTAGCCAGCCTCTTCTAGTGTAACATGGTCTCGAGGTGTCAAAATTTTGACGGAGGACAAGTCCGTGGTTTCTGAATATAGACCTTGCGTGGTTGTGGTCTTCACAAATGAAAATAACCGTGTTTTAGTTTGTGAGCGCTCGGATGTCCCAGGTGCCTGGCAGCTACCGCAAGGTGGTATAGAGCCTGGGGAGAGTGCTTTAAACGCCGTATATCGCGAGATGCGGGAAGAGTTAGGTTGCGACCGTTTCCACATAACAAAAGAGGCGTCTGGGCTTGTGAAGTACCGATTTCCTGAGGGGCTTGAAGCACCGATTTCTAAAAAGTGGATTGGCCAAAGCCAGGCCTGGTTCAGGGCTAAATTTGAGCCCGGTTTCGGTCCAGATCTTGCCAAGGCTGACGGAGAGTTCATCGCATGTGATTGGCGGGATATTGAGGTTACTATTAAAAATATTGTTGATTGGAAGCGGGCAGCCTACAGCGAGGGGCTCAAAAAACTTGGCTTTAACGTTCCCGAGTAAAGAGGTCTGAATGCCTAGGATATCGTTGATGAATATGGCGTGGGGTTTTACGCTGATTTTTGTGGCAGCATGTGGCGGTGTTTTTATCGCTCTCAATATGACCGAGTCGTTTATAAGGGGCCCGGTGCAGCCTGAGTGGCAAGCGCTGCTTCAGACAGCAAGCCATGGCCATTTGACTCTTTTTGGCGTAATTCATGTACTTCTTGGCCTAACAATCCCTTACACGAGATCATCAGCATTTGAAAATAGACTTAAATCTATTGGCGTTGGCCTCGGGTCACTAGCCATGGGGCCCTTACTGTTAGTCCGTGCTGTAATTGGACCGACCCTATCAACCGAACTAAACGGCGTCCTAATTGGCGTATGTTTGTCCTGCGCGCTATTTGCTATCGCTTATCACGCGCTCGGAATCATGCTTAAAATCGGTAAGCGAGTCTAATTCCACCATGAAAATCGTTAGTCTCGTGCCTAGCTTGACCAAAACTATTTGCGAACTTGGATTAAAAGATCAAATAGTTGGGATTACAAACTTTTGTGTCGATCCTAATGATCTCCATCGGCAGGCCATGCGGATCGGCGGTACAAAAGATCCGGACCTAAATAAAATTAAAGACCTTGCTCCGACTCATGTAATCGCCAATACGGAAGAGAATCGCTCTCCTGACATTGCCCATTTAACACAGAATTTCAACACTCTAGTTACGTTTCCAAAATCGCCAGATGATGTGCCTGATCTGCTAAGGTCCATGGGTCAATTTCTTGGAGTTGAAGCAAAGGCTAACTTGATCGCCGCAGAGGTTGCCAGCGAAATAAAAATAGCTCGTCAGCAAAGCTCTCTGAGTAAATTGTTTGGTACAAGATTCGTCTATTTAATTTGGCGCGATCCTTGGATGGCTGTTGGCCAAGACACGTACATTTCAAAATTTCTGGAGCTGCTGGGATTTTCCAATATGACAACGGGTCCCGAACGCTATCCGATAGTCGATCTAAAATTATATTCCCGTGAGCAGGTTGATGTTATTTTTTTGTCCTCGGAACCCTGGCCATTCAGGCGACGAGATGCTGACGAACTGCGGCGGCAATTCGGCGATAAGTGTCCACACTTGTCCTGGATAGATGGAAAAGCACTAAGTTGGTATGGGACAACAACACTTGACGCGCTCATAGCCGCTGAAAAACCAAAAGAATTAAATGATCTTGTGCGAGAAATTTAGCCGGCTTTTTTCTGGAATTCCTGAATTCTGCCGTGAGCTGCTTTCGCGACTTCAAAAGAAGTTTTATCAACAAACTTTCCAAGATTTGAGCCCTTTGCGTTTATGGCTTCACGAATTTTCTTTGGGTTCTTCATACAAGCAATAAGCTCTTTCATTGAGTTTCTTAAATCAATTCCCGAGCAAATATAGTTATTGAGTTCGTCAATCCCAAAAGGTTTGGCTAAAAATCCGTCAGCAGTCTTGACGATTTCAGCCTGATCGTCTGACATTGGTTCCCCACTAATAAGCAATATGGGTATGCTCGGGTACTGTTTCCTGATCTTAAGCATCAATTCAAGACCGTCGATTTTTGGCATTCGCACGTCAGTAAGAACCAAGTCAATTTCGCGCTCTTTCATCGTTTCAAGAGCTGCTTTGGCACTTTCCACAACCACAACCCTGGAGAAGAACTTGTTCAAATGAATCTTAAAAAATTTCAACAACGTACTGTCATCATCCACGATCAAGACGTTGCTCTCACGATCGTATGGACGCCGGCCGGGACCAGTTGTCAAATTTTGATTACTTTGCATGTGTGGTGCTCCGCGTTAGTACGTTAACTCTATTATATTATAAACGGCGTATTTCTTCGATAGAGGCTCTTGCCATATCCTTCAATCTTTGGCTGGCGCGATCCGATTGGGTCACTTCATTGTAGTAGCGAAGCGCTAACCCCTCGTCTTTCAAGTTATCTCGCATCAAAATTGCCAAATTAAAACGAGCATTCGGATTGTCAGCGTCGATCTCCAGCACGCGCAGCAGTTTCTCCCTGGCGGCGTTGTGGCGTCCTGTACGTCTTAGGACAGAAGCCAGGCCGATCAGAGCGTCGATATTCGCCGAATCAGCCTCGAGAGCTTGTTTGTAATCCGTCTCCGCCATGGCAAGCTCATTATTAATAACATAAAGATTAGCCCGATTAACAAGGGCTGGTGCATAGGCATCACTGAGAGCTAAGGCGCGGTTATACTGGGCTTTAGCCATTGATGGATCGCCCTGCCGCTCCGCCAGAAGACCAAGAATGTTATAAAGGGAAGGATGGTCTCCTCCGCGATCAATAGCCTGATCCACAATGAACTTAGCAACGGTATCCTTGCCATCTTTCAGGTAACTGAAAGCCAAGGCAGCATATCCCGGCAAGAAAGTTCGATCTTTGCCAACTAAATCACTCAGAATAGGATGCGCTTTGTCTCTCTCGTCATTGGCCAGGTGGGCCATAGCCAAAGTGTATCGGTAGCGAAAAATCTGAGAATCATCGGGCGACTCAAGCTGATTTAATTGAGACCTAGCATTTTCTAAGACTTCAAATGTCGCTTCGATTTTGCGCTGTCGTTGTAAAGTAGCGGCTAGCTCTATCATCGCGTCAACGTTCTTTGGGTCTTTTCTTAGCGCCTGTCGAAATGACGACTCAGAGCGAGCGACTAAACCGAGGGAGAACTCATTGCGGCCGCGTAAAATAAGCACTTCCGGGCTACTTACAGATTCAGCCTTTTTTACACTTGAAAGAATACCAAGTCGATCTTTTGTCGGAGGCGGGCCCTTAAAAAACTTTTGCCAATTAAATACTGCGTCTGGCGCGATTGGACGATTTGGGTCAGCAAGCTTTTTTGTAGATTTTTGTTGCGAAGAGTTTGCGACAATATCCATGTCGTCATGTTTGGTGTTAAGTCCATGCTGCGTGCTACAGCTTTGAGTAAAAATTGCTAATAAAAATATATTCACTCGCATGGTTAATGACTCCATTGTTGCGGCAGATCACTGCTAGAAGCTGTTGATAGTTGATCGATGTTTACAGAGCGAGTAGAGCGTTCAGATGATGACATGTTGGAAAGCGCAATAGCACTTTTTCCAATCCACTCATTTCTAATAAAGCTCTGTGGGGACCTTTGTTTTGCGAGGATGTTACTTCCGTGATATTTTTGCGCCAAATCCCTCAAATGGTTAACATTTTGGTTGAAACGCGTTTGATTACGGAGAGTTGCAGGCTCACCGTTTCGAGAAGGAATTGAACTTATCTCGTCAGCAAAGATCGTGGCTGACTGTGCAACGAGAAATCGAGCCTTTGGGCTAAAATCAGCAACCTCAAGGCGAGCCACTTTATCAAGCCGTTCCGTTAGATCAGTGAAAATTCGACTTTTGCGGTCGACCTGGGCGGCTGCATTGCTCTTTAGGCCGTTCAATTTAGTATTTTGAAACAGCTTCAAAGCGTGTTCGCCGAGTATCATATTGGTTTCTGATGCCAGGCGTCGGTAGCTATTACCAAGTTCCGGCTTAGCTCGGTCTATCTGTTTGGACAAGGTATCTAGATCATCTATGGCAACTTGAACGTCGCCAGATTGATATCTAATTCTGCCGAGGGCTAGTTCGCTTTTAAGCTTTTCCACAACCGAATGAGAATTTTTGAGGCGGGCTTCAGCAGTTTGTCTTGCTTTTGCGAAGGCGCTGCCTTGCATATAGTAATCGATGGCGGCGTCCAGCTTAGCAAGGCGGTCAGGTGTTTCTTTGAGATGGCTTGCAAGATCCTGAGCTGCTCTTCCAGCCATAAAAAAATTATTATCGGCTAAAGCGAGCTTTTCCGCGCGTTCTAGAGAAGTGACAGCGCGTGGATGAGTTGGGTCTGCTTCTGCCAAGTCAATATATGATTTAACAGACTGAGAAAAACGCAGTTGGTACTCGTGCGCTCTGGCAAGCAAGTATTTCATATCGCCTGAAAATTCTCGAAAATTCTCCGTGAGAAAATTTTCGGCACTAGCTTGGGCTCGAGCCCAGTTGCCAGATATGGCGAGGAAGTATGCGCCATCTCGCCAGAATTTTTCCCGGTGTGGGAGGTCGTCGAAATCACTGACGGCTTGCAAGAGAATAGTGCCGGCTTCATCGCTTTGGCCACGTTTAACAAGCCTAGTGGACTCATCGTTGGCAGCCGTTGCTAAAACTCCAAGCAATTCCTGACGCAAGCCACCTGTCATCGAATCGGCCTGTTCGAATTTGAGGAAATTCGTTGCACTTTCGATGATTTCGGCTGGCTTTCCAGCGCGGATTTTATTGAAGATCAAACCGCGAACTGCAATTGAGCGTTGGCCAGGCGAGGGATTAGAAATGAGAACCCTTTGCCAGAAGCGTCCAGCCTGGGTGAATCGGTCTTGATCCCGATTGGCACTAGCGGCCACAATGAGTAAGTCAATGGAACGAGATTGGGCAGGGAATCTGGTTGCATGCTCTTCGACCGCGTCTTCAAGATTTGATAGGTTGCTAAGTATCCGTTGATTCTTTGAGATGTCCTGACTTTTTTGTACGGCGGATTCGAATTCAGTGCGCCAGATCTTTTCCAGAGTTAACACCCTTTGGTAATGGGCGGTCAAAAGTATTTCCTCAGGAGTTTTGAGGCCAGCGATTAATTCACTGTAGCCTCGTTCTGCTTCCCCCAAGTTGCCAGCAAAATACTTGGCATTAGCGATCTGTAGGCGCCATTTCAGGGCGTTGTCACTGCTCGGCGAATCAACAAGAAGAATCGCATAGTAATTTGCGGCTAACGTAAATTTCCGTGGATTACCGGTATCAAGTCCTTGTTGATAATACTCAGACGCCACAAGCTCGTTCGCGCTACGGGCTATGTCTTCCATGTGACTTACGGCACCGGAATCGTCATTGTTTTTTCGGCGCCATAGGGATCCTGCGGGTAGCAGCATTGAAATTTGTTCGAGCGCCTCAAGTCGCGATACTTTCCGTCCTGCAAGAACGCGTCTGAAGCGATTTTTCCTATATCGGCGGCTTTGTTAGCGGAGTTTGATGTCAGATATTGCTGTATCAGGGTTAAAGCCGCCTGTGGCCCAACTAGTCGATAAGCTCTGGCACTCAGCACTTCCTCTGTCTTCTGCAGGTTATCTTGTGCAAATAAACAGTAGGCTGTGAGATCACCCAAGTCAGTCAAAATTTTCTGACGCTGGCGCACAGTATTGGATATGATTTCTGGGTTAATGACCCGAGCAATAGCATTTAGACTAGCCTGGAATTTACCGGCCTTGAAATTAGCCCAAGCAAGACGGTAGTTGACTCTGAGCTCATCAAGCGATCGTTCTTTGCCGGCTAATGTCTGCAAGATTTCATTAGCACGCTGATAATATTTGATGGCTCCTTCTGGCGCGGCATTTTCAAATTCTTTATCGCCCATCACTAAATTCGCGTGGAGACCGAATTGATCCTTGTTTTTTTCGCTTAATTTCTTCCAGATGACAAGCGAGGCCTTATTGTCGTCGTTTGCTTCAAGAATGCTCGCTCGCAAGTACATGGATTGGGATAGATGATTAAAATCCGGGTGGTTATTTTCGATTTCTTGAAGGGTTAAAAGTGCATTTTTTCTGTTTTCATTCGCTTCCGAGGGTTGTCCAAGGGACATTTGAATAGCAGAGAGCTCTATATATGTCTGCGCCAGATTAATCAAAACAAAAGGTCGGCTTTCGTTTGCGGAAATTTTTTCAATATTATCTCGGTATTTCTTTATAGCACCTATCAGAAGAGATATTTTTTTATCCGACGAATCTTTTTCGTCTTTTTCATAGAGACTCTCCAGTCCCTCCATGGTTTTCTGATATTCTTCAACTGAAGCGCGCCGACTTTTTATTTCATAGTCGCGAAAGGCATCCCAAAATCTTTTGTATGCCGACAAGGCTTCTGACTCGGCGACGTAGTGGGGTGCGTCTTTGTTTTGCTCCGCTTTGGCGCTCGATTCAGACGCCAAGGATATAGCAAGGCTCGACGATAAAAATATGAGAATCGAGACTCTAAATTTGGAATAAGTCCTAGTTCGAATCACTGGTTGCTCCTTTGGCCAAGATCTTGGGCATCATCCGAAAGAATTTGAAGTTCAAGGGCTTGTTTTCTTTTAGTGAGCTCGCGTTCGTTGCTTGTTTCGATGTAGCGAAGAAATTCAAGATCACCTGACCACTTGAGTTGCTTTCCAGCACGCTGGCTAATCGAGTAGTCGATTTCAGACAGAATTTTTGGAAGCTTTTCGCCGCCAAGTTTTTCAAGATTACCAGTCAGAAGATTGATATCAGCTAGCAAGTCAGATTTTGTGGCGTCAACACGGTCTAAATCTGCCATCACCTTCGCAAGTTCTACACTTACCTTTTCCTCAGTTTTTTGCAGGTTGAGGTATAGTAAATTGGCCGTATCTAGCCAAATTTTCCAGGCGTTCCCGGCTTCCTCATGGTCAAGCCGGTCAATAGCGGTTCCAGCCTCTGGATCATAGCTGGATAGAACGAGATGATCTTGATAAACGAGTTTTGAAAAATTTTCGATGATGGACATTAAATCATAAATAGCACTCTGCTTTGCGAGGTTTCTAACTTGATTTTCATTTATGCTCCTCAAGG
>JBIJBX010000237.1:0-3869 GCA_044344995.1 Oligoflexales bacterium
TCACTTCACCGACAAGGCCACGATAGTTACCTAGAAATCCAATGATGGCTACCAAAACTCCAATGTGAGCCACCCATGCACCAATGAATGCACGATTTCTGTTCCACATCAGACCATAATTCCATTGCAAATCTTTTAGCCGCAACACTGCATCCCAAGTAATCATGACGGCCGCCAAGCAACACAAGTAAAGACCAACAACCTGCGCCCCCAATGCGAACCTCTTAGGCGTCGACATGACGTCACCGAGGACGACCAGGCAAACTGTGAGAGGAACGGCAATCAACATGGCCCACCAGAACATCTGTTTCCCGCCGGGCACCTTCGCCGTTTGATAGCGCATCACGTTACCAAGGCCAATCATGACGATCGTTCCAAGCCCAATCCATGGGGCAAAGGCGTTAAAATAAGGCGCCTGAACTGATGTGCGTTGTCCAGTCACGGCTTCTGAAACAACAGGAAACAATGTTCCAATAACTACGATGGCGGCCAGAGTTAGAAGCAAAAACTGCGTCATGACCAAGGCGGATTCCTTACTGACACCCCAAGCCTTATTCGTATCAGCTGGCAATACCGCATGGGCTCGCCATGCATAAAGACCGACGAAAAGAATCATCATGACAGCCAGAAACATCAAGTAGTTCGGACCAATTGGTGACTCGGCAAAACTATGCACTGACGACACAATTCCAGAACGAGTCAGAAACGTACCGAAAAAACTCATAAAGAAAGCTGACACCGCGAGGATGATTGAGAGTCTTTTGAGGTGACCAAGCTTCTCTTGGACGAGTAACGAATGCAGCAAACAAGTTGCCAGAAGCCAAGGAATCAATGAGCTGTTTTCCACGGGATCCCATGCCCAGTACCCAGCCCAGCCAAGCTCCACATAAGCCCAACGTCCACCTAACCAGACGCCGCATGTGAGGGCAATCCAAGCAAACAATGACCACCGTCTTGTGGTACGAAGCCATCCCTCGGTCACATCGCCGTAACAAAGAGCAGCCACCGCATACGCGTAAGGAATTGACAGTGCCGTGTAGCCTGTGAAAAGCGTGGGCGGGTGAATGGCCATATAAGGGTTTTGCAAGAGAGCATTCATCCCTTGGCCGTTAGCCATGGGAGGAAACATCCTGACAAATGGATCCGAATAACTGATGGTCATGTAAAACATCCAAGTCAGTGGTAGCTGTAAAGCTGCGTTCACCCAAGGCATGATGTGTTCGTTGTCGCGGCTCGCCGTCCACATGGCAATCGCAGCAAAACAAGAAAGAAGCAGGGTCCACAGAGTGTGACTACCCTCCAGAGAACTCCAGAATGCGGTGATTCGGTAAATGGGAGGAAGGTCGTTAGAGGAATTTTTAAAAATATATGCGACCGTGTAGTCGTGTTGAAAAAACAAAAACCAAAGGATCAACGAAGCCAGCAAGCATAAAACCGCACTTGCCGTAGAGGCGATCCTCACCGAACGAAATAGACGTCGATGCCTTAGTCTACCTGCAACGATCGACCCAAATGCACTGTAGGCACTCAATATGGTACAGGTGAAAAGCAGAAAAAAGCCAAGATCAGCGAGCATTTGTGACGCCTACCATTTCACAACTGGCGGCAGGGAGACGAAGATCGCCTCAGTGTTGCCGCCCGTCATCAGACCAAACCGTGTGCCACGATCCCATGCCAGGTTAAACTCAGCATAGCGACCGCGCCAATAAAGCTGGGCCTCTTTGTCTTCATCAGTAAAAGGCAGGTCTTTTCTGCCTTTTAAAATTTCAGGATACACGGTGCAGTATGCATTGGTGACCTTGCTCAGAAAATTCACCAGTTCATCAAAATCGCCTTTGATGTAATCAAAGAAAATACCGCCCACCCCGCGAATTGACTTGCGGTGAGGTATGAAAAAATACTCGTCGCACCACGCCTTATACTTGGCGTAAGTTCCATGTTTTTCGCCCTGACAAGCTGCCTCTAAAGCTGCATGGAAAGCTTTGGTGTCCTCCGGAAACTCTTTAAATGGAGTAAGATCGGCGCCACCGCCAACCCAAAACGTATCACCCACTTCAAGACACCGCACGTTCATGTGGGCGATGGGAGCCATCGGGTTATACATGTGCGTAATGGTGGAAACCCCCGCGGCCCAAAAAGGCTTTCCCTTATGTTCACCCTCAATGGCCGGATATTCTGGCCCAGACACGGCTGATACATTGCAGCCGGCTTTTTCTACGACCTTACCGCGAATGACACCCATGGTGCCGCCACCCAAACCCTCACCACGCTCCCACGACGACTTTTGGGATTTCGCGCCCTCATCGATAACTTCAAAAGAACTAAGTAGTCGATTTTGTACGGACCACAATAGTTCTGTGAACTTAGACTTTTGACCTTCTGTTAGGATGCCCATGCAACCTCCCAAGATCTCAGGTGAGTTTCTGCCAACGGGGCCCACACTATGCCTCGAATCGGGATATGTCGAGAGCAATAAATAGGCCTTCAACCTTTGACGTAATTTATTGGCATTTCTATTAAAATTGCCTTATAAATCACCGCCTCGAGATTAATTTTTAGGCTATCTAGCCTCACTGCTGGAGCTTCGTACGTTGGAAAAGGTTTTCGTCAAAACCCTGGGCTGCAAGGTCAACACGTTTGACTCCCATGCACTTGAAAATCAGTTCAAAGGGGTTGGCTACGAACTGGTCTCAGACCCAAGTGAAGCGACCATTAATATTGTTAACACCTGTAGCGTCACCCACAACGCCGACAAAGAAGCCAGATATCTGGCCAGACGCTTTCGACGCGAAAACTCGGAGAGCTTTGTCGTGATGACCGGCTGCTACGCTCAGACGGACTCCGACAGACTCATGAAGATGGACGATGTGGATGTGGTCGTCCCAAACGAGGTCAAAGAGAGTCTTGTGCCATTTGTTCAGGAACAACTTCGCGCTAGGCGCGAGGGCCGAGTCGTTCTTAAGATGCCTCCAGGCATCAAGGCTGTCTCCGAAAACAAGCAATCACACTTCAAATCATCTCTAACCCTGTTTGACCGAGCTGACAGCTCACAGACCCGGGCATTCGTGAAAATTCAAGATGGCTGTAACGGCTTTTGTGCCTATTGCTTGATTCCTTATGCTCGTGGAGCCAGTCGCAGCGTGCCCCAAGAGGAAGCTTTAAACGAAATCAGGCGACTTGTAGCCAGTGGCACCAAGGAAGTGGTCCTGACAGGAATCCACATTGGTGACTATGGCATGGATCATTTACCAGCAGACACCAAAAATGAGCCTTTTCTTGAATTCATGAAACGCTTGTTCGATATTGATGGTTTGGCGCGTGTCAGAATTTCTTCGCTTGAACCGGCAGAGCTGTCAGAAGGTTTAATTAAAATCTTGGCTGAACACAAAGACCGCTTCTGCGATCATTTCCACCTACCACTGCAAGCGGGCCACGATGACGTTTTGAAACGCATGCGAAGAAAATACGACACCGCTCGTTACAAAGAGTCTTGTGTCATGGCTAGGTCTTACTTCCCTGACGTTTGTCTTGGGGCTGACGTCATCCCAGGATTCCCTGGTGAAACCGAAGCACAGTTCGAGGCAACCTTTGATTTTATTCAGCAAGTAGGGCTTAACTATCTGCACGTCTTCCCCTACTCGCGCCGGCCCAACACGGCAGCCGACAAAATGCCGGGACATCTTGACCACGAGACCGTGAAACTGCGTTCACAGAGCCTTCGCGATCTATCAAAGTCCCTAAAACGTGACTACATGAGCCGCTTCATCGGCAAAACCGTGGAAGTGCTCTGGGAAAAAGACATGGATGATCTTGGGCGTCCTTTGGGGACCACACGAAATTATCTAAATGTCGCCGCAAGGCGGGCATCA
>JBIJBX010000025.1:0-17332 GCA_044344995.1 Oligoflexales bacterium
AAATCGGGCAGGGGGTCTAATTCTGTGGCATCGGCGAACTTGCAAGTTCGCTAGGCGTGAATTTGCTTGTGACGCCCTCTGATTGGGTGGAGACACCCAAAGACTACGTGCAAGTCGAAGCTCCAGAGCGCCTTAGAAAGGCGATCGTAGCGGCCAATAAACGTTATGACGTGCTGATTGTTGACGAGGCGCAAGACATCCAGCCTTACTGGTGGGTTGCTCTTGAGGCTTTATTACAAGATCCAGAAACGTCGAAGCTCTATGCATTCTTTGATCGTGCTCAAGGTGTTTTTGGTGGGGGCGAAGTGAACGGAGCCTCTTATACTCCCGAGGAGACGCTGCCGGTTCCAGCAAACTATATGCAGCTAGGTCGAAATTATCGCAATACACGCCAAATAAGTGAGTTTTCACGTGGTTTCAGGCGTTCTTCTATGGCGCAGATGCCAGCTGCCAGTGATCGCGACGGATACATGCCGATCGTCATAAGATACTCGGATGCTGAAGATGCAAAAAAGAAGATCGCTGACTTGGTCCGCGAGTTAACTGATGAGCGTGGCGTCAATGAAGATGAGATTATGCTCCTGTCAGGTCGAGCACCTGAAAATAAAGATAGTGTCCTATCTGGAGTCGACGTCATTTCGGGTTTGAAAATCACAAAACTCTCTAGCGAACGTCTGCGCGAGCCTAATCCCATCAAGCATGGCGAAATTGGTATTGCTACAATTGCCGCATTCAAAGGTCTTGAGTCGAAGATTGTCATTGCTTTCAACCTTAGTGAATACAATCTCGCTCCGGATCACCCGATCATGTCAAGTTTGATCTATGTGGCTTTGACCCGAGCAAAGCACATGCTTTATGTGTTGGTCAAAGACGGGGATGTGAAGGCTGATACATTTGAGCGTCTGCTTAAATCTGTGCGCCGCGGTGCTTCGCTTGTTTTAAATGGCGAAGAGCGAGTCGGCGAGCGAACCGGTACGGTGATTCACTATAATCCAGAGCGTGCTGGTGTGATTTCAATTGACGTTGGAGCTGAAGATCAGCCGCAAACAGTGCTCATGTTTGGTCCCGATCTTAAACGCGCAGGACTGGCGTCAATAAAACGTGAAGACCGATTGGTTTTCCGCGTTAGAACCGAGGGCGGTGTGTCGTTTGCCGTTGATTTAAGGCGAGACGAACAACCTGACTAATTTAAGTTAATCCAATTTCCCTTAGACGCTCGAGCAGGTATTCGCCGGCTGTGATGTCACGGTAAGTTTTCTTTCCGCCTTGACGGTTGATGCAAGACTGCAGGGGGTTAAGGCTCGCTTCGCTGCGAGGATGAACAAAAAATGGCATGGAAAAACGCCGCTCTCGGCTGTTGTCTGGGTTGACGACGCGATGTGTTGTAGAGCGAAGTACACCATTCGTTAAGTTTTGGATCATATCCCCAGTGTCGCAAACAATCTGGCCGCGAAGGGCGTTTATAGAGCGCCATGAACCGTCGCGTTGTAGGAGTTCTAATCCGCCTGCGGTTGCCTCGCACAGCAAGGTTATCAAGTTGATGTCCTCGTGGGCGCCAGCTCTGATGCTCGCTGGGTTGTGTTCAGGTAACACTGGCGGGTAGTGTATAACTCTCAGAATGGAGTCACCGTCCTTCGCAATGCTGGTGAATCGATCTTTGTTCTCGCCGATATACAAGGCACACGCTTCAAGTAATGTCATGGCGCATGTTTCAAGCTGTCTGAAGAGCTCAAGGAACACCGTCTTGAATTCGGGAATTTCCGTAGGCCAGAGGTTTGAAGGGTAGACCTTACCGAGTGGATGACCGGCGGGCAATTCGCGGCCCACATGCCAGAATTCCTTGAGGTCACCTGCCTTGCTATCCTTAGCGTGTTCACGGCCGAAACTTGTGTAGCCCCTTTGGCCCTTCAGTTTAAGGTCCTCATATTTTAGCTTTTTCGTCTCAGGTAATTCGTAAAACTCGTGGGCAATGGCATAGGCCTTGTCGATGAGCTTCATGTCAACGCCGTGATCTTCAACTGAGAAAAAGCCTAAATCAGTCAGGGCGTTTCCCAATGTGGAGACGAATTGTTCTTTGTCTCTTGGTGTGCCGTGCGTAAAATGTTTTAGACTAACGACAGGAATTGATTGTGTGCTGCCCATGGTCAAATCTCCAAGAAACTAAAAGTATCGTTTAAACCAAGACACCCAAAAACCAAGATCTCTAAAAAACAGTCTAGTTCGTGTAACGGCTGCTCTAGCACAGTGAAAATTGATCTTCAAATCAGTTTTCAGATTTATCTCTAACGTTAATGGTGTGTGTTGGTGTGCTGCCGGCGTTCTTGCTGATCTTTCCAGGCGAGGATAGCCTCGGCGGCGAGCTGCGGGGCTTTGAAGGGATAGCGATCTTCGAGCACAACGACTGAAGAAACCGCTATTTTGGGATTGGAAACCGGATAAAAACCAATGAAGAGGCTGGTGAGACCGGCGGGTGTTCTGCCAGTAAGTGTTCCAGTTTTGCCAGCGACCTGTCTGGAGATGGAGCGATAACGCCCCTTGGCAAAAGCTTGACTCGCAGTGCCACTGTGCACAGTGCTGCGCATGACGTCCATGAGGCGGTTAGCCGTATCTTGGCCATAGATGGGAGTATCAGACATGGCGACGAGTGGTGTGTTTGTCTCATTTAGGACGGTAAGTGATTTTGCCACGCCCTTGTTGGCGATCATGAGGGCCATCCAGGCGCCATGCATGGGGCTAATTCCCACATGTCCAAACCCTGCCGCGAAACGGCCAACGGTGTGAGTAGTTGAGTTGGCGGCTGGGGGGGTCATCATCTTGCTTGGCTCTAGCTCAATGTCGATCGGAAGTGGTGCCTCCCAACCAAAAAATTTTGCGAATCGGGTGATTGAACCAATTCCCAGTTGATTAATTGCCAGTTTTGCAAAAAATCCGTTACAGCTGTGGCCGAATGCACGCCTTAGGCTCATAGAGCCGGAGCCTCGATCATTCATCCACGTTGCAGTTGGCGTGATATCTTGCCCGCCGCAGCCTCCCGTTAGCCCAAATCTCTGATCCGGGCTCGTAGGTGTCATTTCAAGGGCTGCCGTAGTCACTACGGTCTTAAAGAGGGATGCCGCAGGAAATCGACTATAGAGTGCCGTATGCGTAGCCGCTCCCCATTTATCGGGTGATCTGCCCTGGGCCATGGAGAGGACTTTGCCCGTTTCCACGTCAACCACCACGACACTTGCAATCGGCGAGCCGCGTTCGGCAATGAAAGCCTGTAATTTCAATTGTAAATCGGCATCCAAGGTCGTTTTGTGGAGGCGTCCGTTACTATCCGCGATATGCGGCATATCTTTCTGCCAAATGACGTCAAAATCTGACGCAAGGCGCACTTGATTAGCGCGCTCAACGGGTGAGGTTGAGACTCCTGCGGCGTTTGAAGTGACGAGCATCACGGCGCACAAGGCCGCTGAGACCCGGTGTTTAGTTCTTAGTTTTAGGATCATATCTACTTATTATAGGAGACGCCGCCGACTTAGCAAAGAGTTAATCGTCCGAGGAGCCCGATTTGTGCTATTCTAAAATATACTGACTTTGTTCATATTCACTGCGACTTAGGGAATAATTATAGGCATGGTGTAAGGCGTGAAAATCCAATGGTACATAGTCAAAGAGGTGATTCCTCAATTTTTCTCGGCTCTAGTTATCCTGAGTACGATCCTGGTCGTTTCCCAGTTGGTCAGGCTTTCAGAGGCATTGGTGGCCTTTGGTGTGTCCCTTGAAAATATTTTGCTGCCATTTCTGTATATCATTGTGCCGTTTTTATCGTTCAACATCCCCATATCCTATTTGGCTGCCGTGATGCTGGCCTTCAGTCGTTTTTCAAACGATGGCGAGTATGCTGCCATGCTAGCTAGCGGATTTTCTTTAAAGCGTGCGGCTAAGCCTGTGTTCATTATTGCGATTATTTTGTATGCGATCGCATGTTTTTGCGCTGTCTACGGTGAGGCGTGGGGACGTAAAGAATTGGTCAGTTTTTATTTTCGAAAGACACAAACTGAAGTCGATAATCTCGTAAAGCACCGTTTACAGGAAGGTGTTTTTAGTGAGGACTTCATGGGCTACATGCTTTACGCCGAAAAAATTTCTAGCGACCGTTCAAGGTTTGGAAACCTCATGATCGCACCCACAGCCGGTTCAAAAGAGCGTTTTACGATTCTTGCGCCAACGGGGGGCATCTCTGGTTCTGTGTCTGAGGGTCGGCTTAATTTACTTTTGGAAAAAGGAGTTCTTCACTCCAGCGGCCGAGAGCATGGAGAACAATCGGTTCTTACCTTTGATCAGATGGAAATTGATCTACTCAGTATGTTTCGCGAGCGAATCTTGGGCGGCGACGAGGTAAAAGATGATTACCGAAGCTATCCACCGATGAAGCTATACCAGTATGTGAGTTCCATTGAAAAGGATCCAGAGGTACCTCGATCCATATACTACAAGGCCCGTTTTCTGCTGCATCAGCGGATCGCAACCCCGTTCATCGTCGTTATTTTTGCCTGTTTTGGCATGGTGTTGGGTGTTACCGACCCGCGCTCAGGCAAAAATAAAGCTTACGCTGGTGCCATCGTTGGCATTATCGGTGGTTATGTGGTGCTCATGGCATTTAAATGGTTTGCCGAAAAAGGAGCAATTAGTGCCCCTGTGGCGGCTTGGCTACCAAATGCAGCTTTATTGCTGTTTGGTTGGTTTTTGATGTACCAAAAAAATCGCCTTCCCCCTTCGGAATCTCCCCTTGATCCTCAGCATATCGAGTGGTGGGTCGAGTTTAAGCGGCGCTGGGCATTAATGCGGCAGCCTGTAGGTAAGGCCTGATCTAGGCTAGAACCGAAAAAAAGTGGCTTTAAGTGGACAAAACCTAACATTTTCGCCATCATTTTAGCCCATTGGATTTTTGGAGGTAGCTTTATCATGCGCCGTGTTGTTGTCACCGGTCTTGGGATGGTTAGTCCCTGTGGGCGTAACGTTGAAGAGTCTTGGCAAAACGCGCTTGCCGGTCGAACAGGTGTTGGTCCGATCACCCGGTTTGATACCTCGAATTTTACCGTCAAGATTGCCGCCGAGGTAAAGAACTTTGAAGTGGGCGATGCAATGGATGCCAAAGAGGCAGGACGCGCGCCCCTTTTCTTGCAATTTGCAGCAAAAGCCGCTCAAGAAGCGGTGCGAGATGCTGGTCTTAACTCAAGTAATTTCAATCCTGATCGTGCCGGTGCATGTGTTGGGGTGGGGATTGGGTCGGTTGAAATTCTCGAGGAGAATCATAAAGCTTTGCTAGAGAAAGGTCCTCGTCGCGTTTCAGCTTTTTTGATTCCTCACATGATTGCCAATATGGCCTCAGGCTTGGTGTCTCGCCTAAACAATCTTAAGGGCCCGAATATGTGTACGACGACTGCGTGTGCCAGCGGCACACATGGCGTTGGTGAATCACTCCTGTATATTCAAAATGACCTTGCCGATATCATGGTGTGCGGCGGTGTAGAGTCAGCCATCACACCGACGTCTATTGCGGGCTTTGCAAACATGAAGGCACTTTCAACCAATAACGATCATCCAAACGAGGCATCACGCCCGTTTGACTTGAACCGTGATGGTTTTGTAATGGGTGAGGGGGCAGGCATTCTTGTTCTCGAAGAACTTGAGCACGCGAAAAAGCGTGGGGCGCGAATTTATGCCGAACTTGTTGGCTACGGTATGTCTGGTGATGCTTACCACATCACGTCGCCAGCGCCTGAGGGCGAAGGTGCTCAACGTTGTATGCGAATGGCCCTAAAGACAGGTCGAATTCCTGCGGCGGAAGTCGACTACATCAATGCCCATGGAACCTCAACGAAGCTTAATGATTTCTTTGAAACACGTGCAATCCGTGCTGTTTTTGGCGAACACGCGCAATCGATTTCAATCTCTTCCACCAAGGGTGTAACGGGACATTGTCTTGGGGCTGCCGGTGGCATTGAAGCGGTTTTCACTGTGAAGGCGATCGCAGATCAAATTGTACCGCCGACCGCTGGACTTAAAACTCCGGATCCAGAGTGTGATCTCGACTATACGCCACACGAGCAACGCCGTCGTACCGTTCGTTTTGCGCTCAGTAATTCATTTGGTTTTGGTGGGACGAACGCAGCGATTGCATTTAAGCGTTATTCATAGCGCAGGCTTGTCTTTTTGGGGGCGTGGTGAGGTCTGTTGTCTTGACCGTTCGCATTATTTGTTTTGCGATTAGTCTAACATGCGCTGCTTGGAGCACGTCTGCTCTGGCATTGATTAACGAAACATGGGACTACATCAAAAACTCCCAGGTCGGATTTGATTATTCAAACTCAATCGACCGTGTCGATCTGTCGTATGAGATGAACGCTGATAACTATGTCCCACCGTCTTGCGACCTGGTTGCGGACGGTCAATCGAAGCGTTGCTCGGTGACCATGCTGGGTGGCGTCAGTAACGGTTTGGGTGTTTTTCTCCAGGCACCGTTTAAAAGGCAGGATTTTTTCTATTTGGATTGGGACGTTGGTCTCGGCGTTCGCTACCTGAGTGGCGCACTTCAAGCAAGTGATCAATCGCTTGATCGACTACCGCTTTATGACGCCAGATTTTCGCTTTTGGCAGCTGTTATTAAACCTTACATTCAGTTCGGGGTGACCCCTGAAGGGGCGCCGGATTTTCTGATTTCCATTGGACCGGCACTGCAAGTTGCCATGGGCTCCGTGGCAATCAATGGGGAAGGCGAATTCGTGGCCGTGGGAACATCGTCAGTCTCAGGTCTCATGAGTGTAATTCAGGGTTTTTTTGCCATCGAGGCGGTAATCTACCGCTTTGGGGAAGGGGCTTTTAGTTTAATTGCATCTCACGATTCTACGGGGCATGGCCAGGGCACACAAATTTATACGGGTGATGTGGACGGTATGAGCCAATTTAAAGCAAAATTTAGCCGTGACGTAAGAGGGTTGGCTTTTGGCCTTGGCTTAAAGGTGGTGACACCCTGGCCTTAAACTCGGAAAAAAATTCCTACATTTGATGCCGCTGTACCGGCAAAAAATGCTTTACATACAGATACTTGGGTGTGCTATGGTACACTGTTTTTAAGTGTCTACGATGCCATGGCGTGTAGCTCGCCAGTGGTTTGGTTTGTGGGTTCCTCGAGAAAAAATTTTTCCACGTTACGAGGTTCAAAAGTTTATGTCCCCGAAAGATCATGTTTTAGGAAAAACCGGCGCGCCAAAATCTGAACCGCCTAAGGGAAATGGCAAGTCATCTGCCGCTAAAAATTCACAAGATAAAGCCTGGCTTTTGAATGTGTATGAGGAGATGTGCTACTTCCGCCGCTTTGAAGAGCGTGTTCTTCAGGCTTATACCAAGCAAAAATTTGCGGGTTTCTGTCACGTTCATATTGGTCAAGAAGGTCTTTGTGTCGGCGTTCAGCGCGCCTTAAGGCCCACTGATTACATGATTACCGGTTACAGATCCCACACCCAAGCCATTGCTAAAGGAATTGCCGGTCGCGAAGTGTTTGCGGAGTTGTTTGGCAAGGCGACAGGTTGCGCCAAAGGTAATGGTGGTTCCATGCATATGTTCAGCAAGGAAAAAAGGTTTCTGGGTGGACATGGGATTGTTGGAGGGCAAGTGCCCTTGGCATCAGGCGTCGGATTTGCCATCAAGTATGAAAAGAAAGATGACATCATTGTGTGTTACTTGGGTGATGCTGCCGTCAACCAAGGTCAATTTCATGAGGCTCTCAACATGGCGGCGACTTGGAACCTGCCATGTCTCTTCATCATTGAAAATAACCGCTACGGAATGGGAACAGACATTAAGCGAACGACATCCATTGATCATCTTTGGAAGAGAGCACTCGCATTCGATATGGACCATGGACAAGTTGATGCGATGAATGTGGTAAAAACTTACGAATTCGTATCGGGCGTAGTCGAAAATATGCGTAAGACCAATCGGCCTTACTTACTCGATGCAATTTGCTACCGTTACAAAGGGCACTCGGTGTCAGACCCAGGCCTTTACCGAAGTAAGGAAGAGATGGCCCAGTGGATGGCGAAAGACCCGATTGCCCAGTTGGGTGAGTATCTGAAAAAGAACAAGTTTGCCACAGACGAGGAGCTGAAAGCTCTCGATACAAAGGGAAAAGAACGCGCCCGCGCCGATGAGGATTGGGCTGACGAACAGCCACCTCCACCAGAGGAACAAGTTTGGCAAAACGTTTACGCTGATTAAGCAAATCTTCTCGAGTCAAAAAGAGGAAAAAATATTATGGCAGTTTTAACGTATCGTGAAGCACTTGGGCGGGCCATGGCCGAGGAAATGGCACGCGACCCTAAGATTTTTTTGATGGGTGAAGAAGTCGCCGAGTACAACGGCGCCTATAAGGTATCAAAGGGCCTCCTTGACAAGTTTGGACCGGAGAGAGTCATTGACTCGCCGATCTCCGAAGGCGGATTTGCAGGTCTAGGCGTCGGTGCCGCCATGGTTGGACTAAGGCCCATCATCGAGATGATGACTTGGAATTTTGGTATCCAGGGGTTTGACCAGATTATTAATCATGCCGCTAAAATGCTTTACATGTCCGGTGGGCAGTTTACCGTGCCCATAGTTTTTCGCGGACCCAATGGCGCAGCCCATATGCTTGCTGCGCAGCATAGCCAAACTGTGGAAGGTATGCTCACCCAGGTTCCAGGGCTTAAAGTCGTCACGAGTTGCAATCCAGCTGATGGTTATGGGTTACTGAAATCATCGATCCGGGATAACAATCCTGTCATCTTTCTAGAAAGTGAAATGATGTACGCCATGAAGGGCGAGGTGGACGACGCTGAACACCTTATTCCTTTGGGGGTTGGTTCGATTAAGCGTGAAGGCCAGCATGTGACCTTAATCGCTTGGACAAAAATGGTAGCGCGCGCCATGGCCTGCGCTGAACAACTGGCCCAGGAAGGCATCGAGTGCGAAGTCATCGACCCAAGGACACTTCGTCCATTGGATGAGGAAATGATTTTTAATTCGGTCAGAAAAACCCATCGGGTGGTGATCATCGAAGAGGCTTATCAGGCTGCATCAGTTGGTTCATTTATTGCTGAGCAGATCCAGCGGGTTTGCTTTGACGAGCTTGATGCTCCCGTGATGCGTGTGGCAAATGAGTTTGTGCCGATGCCGTATGCGGAAAATCTTGAACATCGCGTATTGCCGGAGCCAGAGCGGATCATTCCTGTGATCAAGCAAGTGCTCTACATGGACTGAAAATATTTATTGAATTATTTGTGACTCTGGTTGAATTGACGAGATAGAGGTTTATAACTATGGCGCAGTTAATCGTAATGCCGAAGCTATCAGACACCATGGAAGAGGGTGCGGTAGCCAATTGGTTAAAAAAAGAAGGCGAAAGTATCGATGAGGGCCAAGATTTGGTTGAGATCGAGACTGATAAAGCGACCATGGCGTATGCGTCATCGGCTGAGGGCGTCATTCTTAAGATCCTTCTTCAGCCAAAGAAGTCAGCCCCGCTTGGCGCCCCCTTGTGCGTCATTGGAAAAAAGGGCGAAGCGTTTAATCTTGATGAGATGCTCGCCAAGGTGTCTGGACCAAAATCCTCGCCACCTCCAGCTTCTGTGCCAAAACCAACGACTGCTCCTATAGGGGGCTCAAAACCAATGGTCGCAGCCGTCGCGCCAAAGGCTTCTGCCTCGACCCCAGCGGTAGAAACATCTGGTAATGGTCGGGTCAAAGCGTCACCGTTGGCTAAAAAAATCGCCGCTGATCGCGGCATTAACCTATCTGGAATCACCGGTTCGGGCCCCTCTGGTCGTGTTGTAGTTCGTGATCTTGATGGTGCTGCTTCAGGGTCATCAGCGGTTTCTCGCGTCCTGGCAACCGGCGAGGATCGAACCATTCCTAACTCCATGATGCGCAAAACTATCGCCAAGCGCTTGCTTGCTGGTAAAAATGAAGCTCCTCACTTCTATCTTACGGTTTCAGCCGATATGACTCGTATGAATGAATGGCGAGCTCGTCTAAACAAGGACAGTGAGAAAACTGGCGTTAAAGTCAGTGTTAACGACCTTGTGATTATGGCGGTATCCAGGGCGCTGCGAAAGCATCCTGAAATCAACTCCTCTTGGCAAGGTGAGTCTATTATAGAGTTTGGCAATGTTCACGTTGCCATGGCCGTCGCATTACCAACAGGATTGGTGACGCCAGTCGTTCGTCATACGGATCAGCTCTCCATCAAAGAAATTGCACAAATGTCCAGAGATCTGGCTTTACGAGCCAAAGACGGAAAACTTGGCAATGAAGATTACGCAGGCGGCACGTTCACGATTTCCAATCTCGGAATGTTTGGAATTGAGGAGTTTACCGCCATTATTAATCCACCGCAGGCGGCGATCTTAGCCGTTGGTGCTACGATTGCATCACCTGGTGTCGATTCCAAAGGTCAATTAGTCGTTCAGCCGCGCATGAAAATGACCATGAGCTGTGATCACAGGGTAATCGATGGGGCAATGGGGGCGCAGTTTCTACAAACCCTCGTGTCGTACTTGGAAGATCCGCTAAATATGCTCTAAGCCAAGATTGAGTCACCCTGCAGGAGCTTTCTGCGCAGGAGATTGTGGCTCAATAATACTACGCCAAACGCTGATAAAATTAGCTTCGCTGAAGTCGCGCTCGATTGTTTGAATAGCCGCCTGGCCGAGTTTTTTGACCAATTCGTGATCTGTTCGTAGTCGATAGATATGTTCAAGCAACTCTTCTTCTGTCTTACCAACGAGGCCATTGACTCCGTGGATGATTGGTGACGATGGGTTTTCAACTGTTACAACGGCCATACCCATACGCATAGCTTCAAGCATGGCCGTGTTGTAGCCATCACCCCAAGGCATTTTGATCGTGTAGAGGTAAATGCTAAAGCCCGTTACAAGTGTCTGAAAGTGAGCAAAGTTTTTTGGGTGGGTGTTGTAGGGTATTCCTGGATTGTTGCCGACTACGCGGATGGGGGCTTTCTCCGCCATGCGGTTAATCATCTCGAGGCCTAGCTCTTCGCCTCTTTCTTTTAGGTTGTTGCATACAATTAAGACGTCACTTGCCTGATCTGTTTGGCGCAGAGGTGGGAACTCTCCGGGCGCTAGTACGGCGTAGGGCGCGTTTTCACCCCAAGACTTAAGCTTAAAATGACTGACGGCGAAAAACTGTGCGCGATGAGTTGATTTGAAGACTGTCCATACCCACTTTTTTACGAAAGACTTGATTCGTTGAATTGGCGTGTGAGCAAATAGGGGTATATGCGCAATGAAGATGTAACGGGGCTTAAAAAATAGCCAGATCCAAAACAAGTTTTTGATTGTATGGCATATAACAACATCGTAAGCCCCATGGCTAAGTTTTTGCCTAGTTTCGGGGCCAAAACTTACAAGAGCAACGTTGGGCGGAACATCTCTAGCGCGGGTATTCCAGCTGAGGTCAAGATTTCCTTTACTGACCACGACATCAAACCTGTATCCGGTATTCGCTAGGGTCGCGATATAGGATTCGTGGTGATTGAACGTCAATATTTTCATGTTATCAAACTTTATTTTATTCGAACTACTGTCATGATCTGAGATTGGTCAGTCGCTGTCTTAGGATTTTGATATTTTATTGCGCTCCATCAAAGAGGCACCTAATCCTGCGGCCAGCGCGAATAGAATAATAGCCAATGCAAGTCCTACAGGGATATGGAACCAGTGCTCCATTCCAATTTTGATACCGATGAATATCAAAATAAAAGAGATGGCTTTATCCAGGTGTTTGAACATGGAAACCATGCTGGCTAAAACGAAATAAAGGTTTCGCAAGCCCAAGATCGCAAAAATATTGGATGTGTAGACGATGAAAGGGTCCTTGCTGATGGCAAGGACCGCTGGGATTGAATCCACAGCAAAGAGGACATCGGAGGCCTCGACTAGAACGAGTGCGAAGAATAGCGGTGTAGCGAAAAGTTTGCCGTTCTCTTTGACGAAGAAGTTATGCCCCTTATAATCGTCTTTAACTGGCAATATTTTTCGAAGATTACGGCTCAGAAAGCCAGAGGACGGGTCATTATTGCTATCATCGTCGCCACCGCGAAGAGTTTTAATCCCTGCCCAAACCAGTATTGCGCCAAAAATAAACGTCAACCATTCGAAGCGTTGAAGAGCCGCCACTCCAACAGCTATACAGATGGCACGCATGACGAGTGCGCCAAGAATCCCCCAAAACAAAACACGATGCTGATACTTAGGCTCGATCTTAAAGCTGCCAAAGATAAGGATAAATACGAATAGATTATCGATGGATAACGATAGTTCTACAATATAGCCCGTCAAAAATGTCATGGCATCGTCTGCGCCGTTGGCGGCCCAAATCCAGCCACAAAACCCAAGAGCGATGAGAATGTAAAAACCACTCCAAAGAAAGGCTTGTCTGAGGCTAGGAGCCTCGTCTTTTTTACGTAAGACGAAAAGATCGAGGGCTAAGAGACCAATGATCAAGACGATGAAACCGATGATCATATTACTGTGGCTGTGATTTTGGCCCAACATGCTTGCGATGGTTGTGTTCATTAGTGGCTCGAACTAAATTGATATTCCGATGGTGTAAGTTTCTGATCTATTATGATCATATGTCAACTCGTGTGCGACTTACACGCTCTTTTTAACCTGTCAGCAATGGCTAACCAAAGGCCTGCTTGGCTCGGCACTGAAGTTGTGATGATCAATTCTGCATCAGTCTCATCAAGTTTCCGCATGGCTGAAAATAAATTTCTGGCAGCCTCTTCGGCCTCGCCGTTGGGACTAAGTTGAGCCGTCCTAAGAACGCTGATGCCCAAAGTTTTCAAGAGGTCGATTTCCTTTGCACCCGTTCCTGAAACGATCAAAAGAGCAGCCGTTTTTGGGAGTTTGTCAGTTGTATTAGCTGTTACAACTAGATTGAGCAGTTGCTCAACTACTTGTTCGACAGAGAACATGGTTTTGCGGGGTGCATAGTGACTAAGCAGCATTCCTGGAGATGCTTTTGCATGTTCTGATTTGGCGAATTCAACTTTGGTGTTAGTCAGGGCTTCGAGTTGGTCTTTGGTTATTTTGCCGGGCCTAATCAGCCAGATGATGGCTGAGGTGGAGGGGCGAGATCCAGGCGTGTCACTGATGGCTATAACTGTGCTTTCAACGCCGATTTCACATGCGCCGCCGTCCAATATGTAGGGGATCTTCGAGCCTAATTCTTCTTCGACATGAATGGGTGTAGTGGGACTAATTCGACCAAACCTGTTTGCGCTTGGGGCCGCAAGAGGGACTTTGCAGAGGGTCAACAGCTCTTGGGCTAAGGGATGCGCCGGCATGCGAATACCAACTTGATCAAGGCCGCTTGTCACGATGTCGGGTATCTTCTGTCCTTTCGGCAGAATAATCGTGAGGGGGCCTGGCCAAAAATTGGCAATGAGTTTATTTGCAACATCTTTGACTGGCGCTGAAATTCTATTTCCATCGAGGATCCCACCATTGACCAGGTCGTCGATGTTTTGAATGGTACTTGGGACGTGCACAATCAAGGGGTCAAAGCTTGGACGCTCCTTGGCGCTAAATATTTTTGCAACCACGTTAGCATCGAGAGCATTGCCGGCTAAGCCATAGACCGTTTCAGTTGGTATTGCGACCAATTCGCCCCGTAAAATCGCCGCGCTGGCCATTGGGACGTCATTTTGCGAGAGTAACCGGGCCATGGGGAGATTATTGGATCTGGGGCTCGGGTTGTGTTGTAACTAGTTGGTCAAGTGCGATCGTCAGATTTCTCGCTCCCCAGTCGACGTTTTCCAGGATGCCAACGATATCTCCTGGCTGATCAGATCCACCGAGTCCATCCATATCAAGTCTTGCCTTGATGGTTACTTTTTGCGGAGGATTTGACGCCTCTGCCATGACGCGAAGATTTTCTTTGGTTAGCTTGAAATTCATCACATTACCAGTCGCGTCGCTGGTGAGGGTTGTCGCCATCGCCCCATAGGGCATGGGCATTGGTGATGCGGGGTCTCGAACAATAATGTAAACAGTGCGCATGCCCTGGGCTTGCGCGTCAAACTCTGGTTTTAGAACAACTTTTCCTTCAGCAATTACGGGCGAGGTCTGTCCAAAGAAGATGGCAGCCCCAATACAAGCTGCGATCACAATAGTTAGGGCAGCAAGCAGGATTCGTCGTTCATTTTGGCGTTTATTTGACACGGTCCTTTTCTCCATAACTTATCGGTAGGCCGACGTTCGGGCAAACATGGGGACACCCCTAGTTTCGTAGGTGGTAAGTATAATCTCGACCCAATAAAGTCAATGAGTTATAAAACGCGGGTATCGTTAAGATAATGGAATTACGCCGGGCATAGTGGAAGGTTTGGAAAATGGTGCTGAAGAAAACAAGAGGTCTAGCGCCGATGGAAGGTGTCACGGACTTCCCAACGCGGATGTGGTTTCGCTACATCGGGGGAATGGACTTCCTTTGGACGCCATTTCTGCGGGTGACTGACACGTATCCAGCAAGATTTCCTGAGTTTTTTGCGCCAGAGTTCCTGCAACTTAAAGGTCGATTTAATACTCCCACCATCTTCCAAGTGATGGGGTCTCGCCCTGAGGATGTCGTTCGCACGTTCAATAGTTTTGGGGATTTGGTCGAAACGATTGATTTAAATTGTGGTTGCCCATCACCGACTGTTGTGGGGAGCCGCGCAGGCTCAAGCTTGCTTGAGAAAGCCGATTTTTTCTCAGCATTTATTGATAAAGTTATTACGGGGATAGGGGCCGGTCGTCTCAGTGTGAAGATGCGCACAGGGTTTCATTCTGATGCGGAGTTTGATGGTTTAATTAATGCGGTTAAGTCCTTTCCCCTTAAGCATCTCACCATTCACGGCAGAACAAGGACGCAGCGCTACACAGGTTTGGCTAATTGGTCGTTGATTACCCAAGCCGGTGTCAGTTGTGCATTCCCCATAATTGGTTCAGGGGATATTTGTGATTTAAACAGTATGAACCAGCGTTTGGTCGATCCATCCATGGTCCAAGCGGTGATCATTGGCCGCGGTGCTTTGCGAAATCCTTGGATTTTTACAGGGGCACAATGTGCGCCGGTCAGCATGGCGCTCTTGCTCTATGTGGTCATGCAGGATTTGTTTATCGAAAGACCCGCAGACTTCATTCGGTGGATTGCTGATGAGCCCCTTGATTTGCTCAAAACACCGGAGGATTTTTGGCGACTTACCCTTCGCCTCTTGAATCGGTCAGGGCAGCACTGCCGTTTGCCAGAGGACGTTCAAAGTTCCCCACGGGCCTTGTCACGGGGGAAAATGATATGGAATTACCTGCGGTCTAGTCTGCCTTCCCCATTTTTGGATCCTAGGATCATGAGGGTGACTAAACTATCTGATCTGATTATGGGCATTGGTGAGATTTCTCGACAGTCAGGTCTAGATCCTGCTAACCTGCCGTTGTGTTATCAATCAGAGCACGACTGGATTTTTAGTGGGCAGGGACGAATGCCGGCAAATAATCAGTGTTAATTTTTTAAGTTAGGAACGCGAAGAGTTATGACCATCCGTGAGCAATCTCAGCCACCCGAGGCACAGTCCTTATCAATTGGTTCGCGGATTTTGTTTGGGATTGTTTACGTTATTTGTCGAATTTTATCTTTGACATGGCGGGTGAGGTACTACGGCATGGATCGGCGTCGCATGGCGGTCAGTACTAGTCCTACCGCAAGTTTTTTACTGGGTAGTTTTCACGAGAACGCTTTTGCAGGCGTTTTCTGTCACGCCCATCAAAATATTTGTAATATGGTTAGTAAGTCAAAGGACGGGGAAATTACGTCTTTTTTAATGCATAAAATTGGCTTGAAAACGGTGCGAGGCAGTTCATCTCGGGGTGGAAAAGAGGTGCGTGACGCCATGGTTCGCATGGTCATGGGCGGCGTTAATGGTGCAATCACGGTTGATGGACCACGCGGTCCCCGCCGCGTTCTAAAAAACGGCATTGTCGATATTGCCCGCAAAACTGGTGCTCCCGTCCTGCCACTGACCTCCTACGGGGAATCTTCCTGGGTGCTGAAGAAAACGTGGGATCAAACTCGCATTCCAAAACCGTTTTCAAGGGTGATTGTCTATTACGGTGAGCCCATTACGGTCCCGAAAGAGGTTCGAGAGGACCGTTTTGCTGAGTATCTATCTAAAATTACAGATGTTTTAAACCAAGAAGATGATCTTGTGAGACTTCGTTTTAAAGAGCTTTGGTCATCGGCTAGGCCCTGGTCTCGGCCCTAAAAGCAAACGTGATAATTCCGGTTTGACACAGTCCCGAAACGTGGGTAGATTTGCCCCCGTTTTTCGGTATTTTGTTAAGAGTTTCAAATATTTGAGGGGATTTGTCATGGGTCTTGCATCGGGTTTTAAGGTGCTGCCTTTTTTGAGCTCGTTTTTGTTTATCGTTACTGCTTTTGGGTCTTCGACTGGAGCCGCGGAAGGTAAAAAGATAAAAATCGGATTTGCGATGGACACCCTCAAGGAAGAGCGTTGGCAACGTGACCGGGACATGTTTGTGGCAAAAGCCAAGTCTTTAGGTGCTGACGTGCTTGTGCAAGCTGCCAACGGCAATGCCGCCATGCAGCTAAGCCAGGCGGAGAATCTACTGACCCAGAACGTGGATGTTTTGGTGGTGGTTCCGGCTAATGCTGTCACTGCCGCCGCCATCGTCGAGAAGGCGCATAAAGCAGGAAAAAAAGTTATTTCTTATGATCGCTTAATCCGCAATGCCGACGTTGACTACTATATTTCCTTTGACAACGAAGAAGTGGGGCGGCTGCAGGCATCTTATTTGGTCACGAGGGTGCCGAAGGGTAACTACGTTTTGATTGGCGGATCTCCCACTGATAACAATGCCAAGATGTTTAGGGATGGGCAAATGCAGGTCCTTAAACCCTTTGTTGCTAAAGGGGACATCAAAATTGTTGTCGATCAGTGGGCCAGAGATTGGCAGTCAAGCGAAGCTCTAAAACATACCGAGAATGCCCTCACCCGGTCGAAAAATAATATTCAAGCCGTTGTCGCATCAAATGATGGAACAGCTGGTGGGGTTATTGCGGCACTATCGCAGCAGAAACTGGCCGGCAAAGTCTTGGTTTCCGGCATGGATGCTGATTTGGCTGCCTGTCAGCGTGTTGCCGATGGCACACAGTCCATGACGGTCTATAAGCCCATCAAACTCATTGCCGACCAGGGTGCAGAACTGGCAGTCCAAGTGGCCAGAGG
>JBIJBX010000186.1:0-5148 GCA_044344995.1 Oligoflexales bacterium
GACATGTAGCTAATCAAATCAGCTGGACGTAATGCAAAGCCAGAAAACTTTGCATGTTTCGTCCCGACCACTCCCCAAATAATTCGCAGCACGACCAAAAATGACAAAGTCATACCTGCGATCATATGGTACGAAAACGTGACCGACTCATCGTCGATGGTTTTTGTGATGACAAATGCAGTCAAAAAAAGAACGACAAATAACCAGTGAAATAATCTTGTTGGTAGATCATAGACGAGTCCTTTTGCCATTTTTGCTGCCTTTCTGCAGGGTCAGAGATTACAAAACCCTGTTTTTATTATCGTTTAAGCTAGCCGAATAGTCCAGATTTTCAGGCTTCGGGAGAAGGTCGAATGTTTAGCTCAAGAATCCACAGGCGAAGAGCTTGGCGGAGTATATCTTGTTGCTCTGTGCTCATTTTAGCTTTGTCTAGGGATGAAAGCTGGTAGGTCCCATCGATCTGAGGAGTGGCTTTGATTTTAAAGCCAGCGCGCTCAAAAAACTCATGTAGATCACTCTCGTCTTTGAATTGTTCTTGCTGGAGGTTTCTGCCCGTGAGATCGGTGATCACTTTGGTCATGTGAGTCATCATGGCAGCGGCTTTTGGGTGTTCTAAAAGCTTTGCTGATTCCTCGTCGAGCATAAAATCAGGCGTCAACCACACACCCCCAAACGTCTGAAGAATGTGTTTTATGTTAGCAGCCAGGGTGTCTTTCTCATCTCTTGAAAGATACATGTAAAGCCCTTCGTGGATAATGGCGATGGGCTTACGGTGATCAAAATGTCTGGTGGCAAACTGTAAATCTTGCAGCGAAAGGGCATTGACCGGCTCCAGGAAAAGATTTGGGCGATCTATCGCTTGGCGCATGCGGTCTACTTGCTGAATAATTTTTTTCTTTTCTTCGGTTAGCTCAGGTAGGTCTGACTCGACGTAGATAATTGAAGGATCTTCGGTCATTAAAAGTCCGCGAAAAGACAACCCAGACGCGAGCTCTAAGACCTGGGTAATTCCTGTTTTCTTTACGGCGCTTAGCATGCTTTTGTAGCGAGCTTCAAGCGCGGGGGCAGCGAATTTTTTGAGATCCGCCAGCATGGCTTCATCAGGGCATAGTTGCTTGGTGAGGTCTTTGGCACCGATAATGCGCGAGACATCCTTGGCGAACGGGATGTCCGAAAATTCACGAAAATAAGCCACAAGCTTGGCTGTGGGGCTGATTTTTGCAAAGCTCCCAGAGGTCCCATCAACTGGCTTTTTATTTAGTCTATCGGTGTGAGTCATGGTGTTTCAGAGGCCTTGAAAGTGGTTTTATTCAGTCAGACGAAACAGCGTGCCACCGTTAAAATCAGCAACATAAATCTCGCCATCCGCATCTTTAGCAAATGTTGAAATAGCTATCTCGAACTTTCCATGATTCATGAAATCTTTTGATGATAAAACTTTTGACGATAAACTTTCAGGGAGTCTTATACTCCAAACTCGACCAGTGGCGAAGTCTCCAAAGAAATAGCGGTGCTTCAGGTTTTTAAGGGTCTTGCCATCATATTGCAGGCCGCCTGTAACGCTGGCGCCAATGTCGTGGCCATATTCTGCGATCGGGTTTACATGAGCGCGTAAGTTATCTTGGCATGACTTCGGTGGTTCATAGCAGTGACTGGCTTCATAAACGCGCCAACCCAAGTTAGCGCCCTTTGGTACAAATGTGATCTCTTCCCACGCATTTTGCCCCACGTCCCCAGCGATCAATCGGCCCTTATTGTCAAAAGCATACTTCCATGGGTTTCTTAAACCGTAGGCGAATATCTCTGGCCTAACGTCAGTCGCCTTTTTCCTCTGACCTGCAAATGGATTGTCTTTTGGGATTCCGTATTCAAGCCCTGGGTCTTTGGTGTCGATGTCGATTCTTAGCATTTTACCAAGCAATGTGTTTAAATTTTGAGCTCGATTTTCTGGATCTCCCCGGTAACCGCCGTCTCCCAGCCCAATGTAGAGAAAACCATCAGGCCCAAACACAAGGCTACCACCGTTGTGATTTTTGTAGGGCTGATCAGCCTCGAGGATCACCCGTTCACTGCGAAGTCTGACTGGCAGATCTATGGCCCCCGTCTCGACCCAAGTCCACTCAGAGATTCGTGAAAGAGTTGGGCTTGGATTGTAGTGTAGGAAGACCTTTTTTGTGGAAGCAAACTTTGGATGGAATGCAAAACCCAAAAGTCCAAGCTCTGATTGAGTTGCAACCCCCAATTCAGCAAGTTTGGACTTTTTCCCTGACTTGATATCAAAAAGCCATGCCGTGCCCGTTTTCTCCAGAATGACGATGCGTTCCGTTGATTCTGGCAAAAACTGGACATCGGTGATTTGCTTGAAGCCCTTGGCTATGCTTTGAATTTTTAGTGGGACTGAAGGGACGGTTTTCTTGTCTTGGGCCGCGCAAGGTGTTCCCAAAGCTGCTTGAAGAAAAAAACCTACACAAGCGATCCAAAGACGGTGGGAAATTTGCATTATGGCGACCTCCTGCCGTAGGGTGTTAAACCATATAATGTGGTAAAATACGAGGTCTTTGTAATCGATGAAGAGATGGTTAATTTTGATTCTTGAACCGTCACTTTTGATCCACTCATGAGCAGGGAGATGACATGTCGGTCTCGCGAATAATTTTTCAACGCCGTTTTGGGCCGCTTTTTTTGACGCAATTTGCTGGTGCGTTGAACGACAATATTTTTAAGAACGCCATGGTGATTTTGCTTTCTTATCGGGCGGCTTCTGAGGCAGAGAGTGGTTTTCTAGTTAATGCTGCGGCTGGACTTTTTATCCTGCCATTTTTCTTGTTCTCGGCAGCAGCTGGACGGGTGGCTGACAAGTTTGATAAAGGCCAAGTCATGCGCGCCGTCAAGGTGGCAGAGATCTTTATTATGATTTTGGGCGCAGCGGGATTTTTCTATAATTCCCAGTGGATGCTGTTTTTAGCGTTATTTCTTATGGGGATACACTCGACATTTTTCGGCCCAGTCAAATATTCAGTGTTACCTCAGCACTTGCGTGAGGATGAACTGATTGCTGGAAATGCCTTGATCGAAATGGGCACATTCCTGGCGATTTTAATTGGTACACTTTTGGGTGGAGCCTTGGCTGGTCATGGTGATGTGAAAGTTATTTCCGCTTGGGTTCTCGGCGTAGCCATTTTTGGCTGGTTTACCTCTTTATTTGTACCTAAAGCGCCGCCCGCAGACCCAAGTCTTAAAATCAGCTTTAAGTTTAGGTCTGATATTCGAGAAATGATGGATGCCTGCAAACAGCGAGAGGGTATTTGGAACGCTGTTATGGGTATCAGCTGGTTTTGGTATTTTGGATCGACCTTTCTTGCGCAGCTGCCTTCTTTTAGTAAGCATACTCTCCATAGTGACAACCCCGCGATGACCACGGTGTTGCTAGCGACGTTTTCAATTAGTGTAGGTATTGGATCGCTTCTGACAGAGCGTCTGTCTAGGGGTGAGCTTGAGCTCGGGATGGTGCCGTTGGGAGCACTCGGAATGTCACTATTTTCAGGTGATATGTTTTTTGTGGATATCGCGACTGCTAGCAAGTCACTGATTCATTTCCCAAGTCTTGGTATTGAAAATGTCGAAATTCCGTTTCGCATACTTTTTGATATTGCGATGACCGGGATAAGTGGCAGTTTATTTATCGTGCCTATGTATGCCTATCTTCAGTACCGTTCTGAGGAGAGAACCAGGTCTAGACTGATTGCGGCTAACAATGTATTTAACGCCGTTTTTATGGTGGGATCTGCATTGTTTACCATGTTCTTCTATAAAGTTGGTCTAAACACTGTTCAAATTATTTTTGTCACGGCTGTGATGAACTTGGTGGTGACAACTTGGGTGATCACTCTCATTCCTGAATTTCTTATGCGGTTTATTATCTGGCTTCTTGCCAGCACAATTTATCGTTTGCGTTATTCAGGTCGACATCTGATTCCCTCGACGGGGCCAGCCCTGATCGTTGCTAATCACGTGTCTTATATCGATTGGTTTATTGTAACTGCTGCTTGTCGTCGGCCTGTGCGATTTGTCATGTATCATTATTTCTTCAAGATGCCGGGCATTCATATCTTTGCTGAGGCGGCCAAAGCGATTCCTATTGCGCCTGCTAAAGAAGACGCAGCGTTAAAAGAGAAGTCTTTCGATGCGATCTCAGCGGCTTTAAAAGAGGGACACGTTGTGTGCATATTTCCTGAGGGTGGCATCACAAGTGACGGCCAATTGATGCCGTTTCGTCCCGGGGTTGAACGTATCTTGGCTAGAGATCCAGTCCCTGTATACCTCATGGGACTCAATGGTTTGTGGGGAAGCTTCTTCTCCCGTGTCGGAGGTCATGCCATGAGTAAAATGCCTCATCCGCGATGGCGGGTCATCTCAATCGTGATCAAACAATTTTTGTATGACAAATCCAAGGCGGATAGTGAAAAAGGCTTTGAAGGAATGGCTGCGGCTATGGAAAAAGACATCAAGACCATATTGACATGATGTGGATTAGTTTTAATTGCTGACTTTAAAAATATTTCTCTGCTCACGGAATTGGGTGAATTCGACTAGGTTTTTTGCTAATAGAAATGGGTTCGTTTCGAGCTCCTCGCTTAGCGTTAAAGGAACTGTGAATCGACCGTCTACCCTCATTTTTTTAGCATTCTCTAGCCGACTTGAGATTTTTTGATTCGCCGGCAAAACAGATTTAGCAAAATGACCATTTGTGACCGTATATTCGTGGGTGCAGTAGACTTTGGTGTCAGATGGCAGGTCCCTGAAGCGTCCAAGGCTTTGATGCATTTGAGCGGGTGTGCCTTCAAATAGACGACCACAACCCATGCCAAATAAAACATCTCCTGTAAATGCAAGCTTTGCTTCCCGTGAGATGAAACCGATGTGGCCGGTTGTGTGTCCCGGTAGGTGCCACACTTCAAACTTTATTCTGGCAATCATTAGTTCATCGCCGTCTGCTACAGGGTAAGTCAACGGTGGTAGGCGGAACTGATCATCTGTAAATCCGTAAGTCTCGCACTCCGGAAAAGCTGCTGTTAAACCCGCGACTCCACCAATGTGATCACCGTGGTGGTGGGTAAGGAGAATGTGCGTCAGAGGCCATTTCTGTCG
>JBIJBX010000187.1:0-5143 GCA_044344995.1 Oligoflexales bacterium
AGACGTCTTCGTCTTGATTGCGGCGAGGATATTTTCGAGAGCGTCCGCGGTGACGTTTGTTCCTTGATTTCCAAGAGTATGAACCTTGAATACTGTATATTCCGGCTTAAATGTATCGGTTTTGGGGGGGAGACGGAGGGTTAGGAGGTCGGTTTCCCAGGATCGTGCGGGAATCATGATGGGGATTTCCTGGCCTTGATGTTTTATGGTCAAGTTTAGGGGGCTATGCTGTCTGGTCGGAACTATTACAAAGCCACTTTTGTTAGACGTTGCAGCTAAATCCTTGCCCAGAATGACTTCGACGCCTTCTGCGGGCTCATCAAGTCGTGGATGGGCCCCAAGAATTCGCATATCGGCTGTGAAGCCGGATCTAAGATTGAATCGGATATTTTGATTGTCCTCTGGAAGAATATCACGCAAGTTGCTTTCATATCCTGTTTTACGAACAAGTAGGCTACCGGCATTGGCAAGACTTTTGTCCTTCCAAAGAACGCAGCGTCCGCGGTCATTAGTCATGCAGGTAGAGATGCTAGAAGAGGTAGTTGTCCAGGTGACCTCAGCATTAGCAATGGGCGCATGGCCACTGTAAACGTGAACATTAAAAAGAGTCTGATCCGCTGGAGACGTTTTTGCGTTGGCTGTGTTTTTTAGGCTTTTAAAGTGTCGCGCCTTAAGCTCAATCAAGGGCATTGGTGTGGTTAATTGTTCTTGTGCCGAGACGGTGGTTGTTAGTTGGACATCAGCGGATTTGGTAGGCTGGGCTTCGAGTTCTTTAGAATTTAGGCGTTTTGGTTTGGGCGCTAGGTACATGACAGCTGATATGGCAATTTGATTATCGCCCTGGTCGCCCACGCGAAAGCTTTCTGAATGTGGTGAATAGTAGTAGGTGGAGTCATCAACAGAAACGACGATCGAGTGGTCTATGTTAGTTCGTAAGTCTTTTGATAGTTCAAGTGTTCCAAAAGCATTGGTCTCACCGACAGTCTCTCCGTCGATACGCACCGCGGCCAGCGCGATGGTCGAACCGTCAGGACGTTTAGCAGTCACATGAATGCGAGTAGTCGCAGACGTTTCAGTGCAACTTATCAAGAAGAAAGCGCAGATAGCTGTCAGGCGATTTCTGGAGCAGTAGGGCATAGAAAATTTCCAATAAACGTTTTGCTGATTGCCAATAACTTAAAGCGCGATGTTTGTCGCCGGTGTGTCGGCTACATTCGTGATGGCGACTTGTTCAACTGGGATTTCAATTTTTTGCTCATTACGACCATCAACATTTGTGTAATGAACTGAGAGTTTGCTTAATTTCCACGAGGACTTGCCTGGTGCTTTAAATTGAAATTCCTTATTTTTGAATTTAAGGATGCTGAATCGGTATCCAGACTTGGGAGCGATGATAGCTCCGGATTTGCTATCAATACGCGTGTGGACTGGGGCGACAACTGGTTTGGCTTCGCCGTTTTCCTGCGCGATAACGGCAACGGCCCAGATAAATCCCTCGGCGCGTTCTGGATTTTTATTTTTCATGTTGAAGTTCAGGTAGATGTGACCATCAGCCTTGGACAGCTTGGCTCCTGATATTTCAAGGGAAGGTCCCGATTGATCGGGGGCCTGAGTGCTTGGAGTTGTGCTTAGCTCGGCGGGTTTGCTCACAGATGAGACGACTGCGCTATTTGCGGTATTTGTTTCGATGCCGGGATTTGGTGGTTTTTTGGTCGTTTCTCCTGCGGGTATGGCAGGCTGTGGCAGTTGAGCTGTTTTAGCTACAGGTTGTGGATGGGTATTTTTGTCTTGGGTCTTTGCTTCAGACTTTGGTTGAGGTGACGCGGTAGTTTCAGCAACCGGATTATTTGAGGGTAGTTGGGCGAGCTCCGAGTAATAACCATTGGTGGATTCAGGCGGGTATGCTTCATCGAATATTTTTTCGTTCTTGATTTGGTAGTCGAAAATAGTCGTTAGAGCGTGTTCAAGTCGGTCACGGGTTTTAGCTGATTGATATTGGAGGTGAGCAATCCAAAAAAGGCTACCGATGGACCAAGCCGCGACGACTAATGCCAAGGCGATGGCCCATCGTGCGTAGGTTAAATTAATTCGAATGGTGTGACTGCGTGCCGATTCGACAAAATAAACAATGTTTAGATAGCGATTTCTTTCGCCATGTGACGGCTTATTGGTGGCGCGTCTCATAAGGCAACCTCTCAAGATTAAAGAAAAAATTATGCCAACTGCTGCCTTTATTTTACGCTCCCCCGAAGGAGGGTGCAACTGGGTGTGGTTATTAAACAGGCAGCATGAATTTGGTGAATACTCGCAGAAGCCGAATTTTTTTAGTAGATTCAGCAAATTAACCTATGTGCAAGGTTCGGAGTTGAGCGTGTCTATCAAGGTCGGAATCATCAGAACTTCAAGTATCGGTGACGTTGTTCTGGCGACAGCATGCCTCGACTTTCTGCGCGGCATCGTGCCCGAGGAGAACACGGTTTGGATCGGCCGTAAGCCAACTCTCGGTCTGCTGAAATTGGCCTATCCAAATTTGCGTACGATTCAGTTGGCCTCGCGTGCAAGTGCTCAGGACTTTGCGACGGCAAAAGCTGGCCTTGCCGATTGTGACGTCATAATTGATCTGCAGAATAGTTTTTTGTCGAGGCGACTAGCATCTAGTTTACGGACTGCTAATCGCTCGGTCGTGACGGTTAGGAAATTGAAGTTTTTCAGACTTCGGCTGGTTTTTGAGGCAATTCTTCGCAATCGATTAATACAGCTTCCTTCCTTGCGAACGACGGTGCCGAAATATCAATACCAAATGATGCTCGATGCGATCAAAGATGCCCTGCGGGCTCGAGGTGTCGCAGGCTCGACCGAAAAAATTCGCCCAAGCCTCAGATTGCCAACGGAAGACGGTCCAGAAAACATACTCTGGCGTGACATGAATTTTGGTGAATGGTTAGCCGTTGCTCCAGGTGCTTCCCATAAGCCTAAACGCGCCCCAACCGTCATTTTTCAAGATGTGCTGTCATATCTACCTCAGCTTTTACCCAGCAATCAGGTCCCACTTGGTCTTGTTTATGTGGGCTCCAGCGACGATCGCCAAGCCGCAAACCAGCTCATTGACAACCTGCAATGGAATGGGCCCGTACTCAATCTGGCTGGTAAGTTGACCCTTGAACAGTCAGCGGTCGTACTGTCCAAATCGAAGATTCTTCTGAGCAATGACAGTGGATTAACCCATATCGCTGAGGCGGTTGGGGTGCCAGTTGCTGTATTGTTTGGGCCAACGATCGAATCTTTTGGGTTTGCTCCTTGGCGGGCAGAGAGTCGCGCGCATTCAGCGCGGATTGGCTGCCGCCCCTGCAGTCGACATGGTAAAAAGCCCTGCCGATTTGGTGACCAGCTTTGTTTCCATAGCATTGATACAAGGGACGTAGCGCGTCATTTGGCAAAAAATCTAGGCGGTGAAGGATGAAAAGTCGTTTGGCGGCGCTTTTCTTAATTGTGCTGTGGTCTATTGTGAATCGGTACGTCATCTGGCCCCTGGGAAAAATTTTAGGCTTAGTCAGTGATCGTGTACGTGACCAGCTGAAGGAACGAGAGCACGGCGCTCACTCGGTCGTTGATCTGGCGGGTGTGCGGCGAGGTTTTGATGATTGTGCGGTGTTTTTCTGTAGTTCAGCCGGAGAGTATGAACAAGCGCGACCCATTATCGATCGCCTGTCAAAAACGAGGAAAATATTTTGTCACGTGGTGTTCTTCAGTAGTAGCGGGCCGAAATTTCTGCGGGCCAGAAATGATGGCATCTCCTGGAGTCTGGCGCCCCTTGATGACGTCTTTGCTTGGGGAGGTATATTTGCGGCACTCCGACCCTCGGTGACCTTTGTTGTTCGTCACGAATTATGGCCAGCTTTTCTATGGGTGGCGGCTGAGTGGAGTAAAATTGTGGTAATCAACGCGGTCGTTCCCTCCATGTTGGGTCGACAGTCGCAGTTGAGGGAAAGTATTAATTTGATGGCCAAGGCTTGGCTTCTTCGCTTCGTTGATATGGTTTGTGTCGTTTCCATAACTGATAAGCAGTTTTTCATGTCCCGCCTTGGCCTTTCGGACGATAAAGTCCAGGTTACAGGTGATACAAAGTATGACCGAGTTCTGGAGCGGGCGCTTACGACAAACACGGATGAAGTAAAATTAAGAGACATTTTTTGCCAAAAGTGGAGTCCTACTGACACCGACACGGTGTTAATCGGCGGAAGTGTTCATCTGCCAGATGTTGAGTTAATGATTGACGCGATTAAGGATGAACGTCTTAAGCGGGTTCGGATATTGTTGGTGCCTCACGATATCGGTTCGGCAAACATCGCTAAAATCTTTGAAATGATTGCCAATCGCGGATTTTCTGTAGAGTTGTTCAGTGAAATAAAAGCTGCCGAGTTTAATTTCCCAAACCCGCAGCCAAGATTCATTATTGTCGATGAATTAGGACGCTTATTTGATCTTTATTCGGTAGCAGATCTAGCATGGGTTGGTGGTGCGGTGCACGACAAAGTGCATAATGTGCTGGAACCAGCCGCCTGCGGCATCCCGGTTAGCTGCGGCATCAAGATGGAAAATAGTCAGGAAGCGGTCGCCATGCGATCTGCTGGACTGCTCACTCCGGCAGAAAATGCAAGCGTTGCGCGGGACATATGGCTGCGCGCTCTCAGTGACCTGGAAACTTTGGGCCGTAACACTAAAGAATTCGCTGAAGGCATGACGGGCGCGGCGGAAAAAGTCATACGGATTTCTTCATTAGTACAAGCTGGGGTGATTTCGCATGATTGAAAAACAGATCATTGTAAATCATAGCCGCTCTGAAACCAGGATCGCGGTCCTCGAAAAAGAAAAAGTTGCTGAGTTATTTATTGAACGGCAAGCGGGCAAGGGTCTTGTGGGTAATATTTACAGCGCCAATGTAATGCGCGTATTGCCAGGAATGCAGTCTGCATTTGTTGATATCGGCGAGATTCGAAGTGGATTTTTATATGTGGATGATGTGCTGACTGATGAATTTGTAAAAAGAAGCCGTGAATTTCTGGCGACCACTACCGAAGAGATGAGCCAAGAAGAAGTTCAATCCAAGATCAAATGGGCTAAAGTTCCCATCGAAAATTCACTG
>JBIJBX010000188.1:0-5119 GCA_044344995.1 Oligoflexales bacterium
CCCAGTGCCAAATGTACGGTCAAAGGAAATCATGACAAGAGCAACGGTGATTACCGGTAGAGACAAGAACAAAAGAACCTGTGTGACGAGGGTCGTCCAGACAAACAATGGCATCTTTAGCAGGGTCATGCCCTTGCAACGCATATTGATGATAGTCACAAAAAAGTTAATGGATGCGATCAGCGACGCAAGACCAACAACCTGTACTCCCAAAATCCAAAAGTCTACTGAGTGAGTCGGGCTGAATTGTTTCGATGTTAAATTGGCGTAAGCAAACCAGCCGACAGCGGGAACCTGCTGAACAAGAAAGCTAGTGTTGAGCAGAAGCGCGCCGAAAAGCCAAGTCCAGAAGCTCAATGCGTTGAGCCTTGGAAACGCCACGTCAGGAGCTCCAATCATCAGCGGCACCAAATAGTTGAAGAAGGCGGCCGACAATGGCATCACCACAAGGAAGATCATCGTGGTACCGTGCATTGTTACAAGACCGTTGTAGATGTCACCGGTCACGAACGTGTTGTTTGGAACAGCTAGCTGGGTTCGCATCAAGAGCGCCTCAAGACCGCCGACGATCAAGAAAAACAACGAGCCCAACGCATACAAAATACCAATGCGCTTGTGGTCCACCGTTGTAAGCCAGCTGACGATACCTGTTTTGGGGAGATTCTTTGCCATTTGCGATAAATCCTTCTCTAAAACCTTTAGTTACGCGTTCACAGAGTATGCCGGGCGTGAGTTACTGTAGCGCCTTGGACGTCGACAACCTCAAGTACGAGGAGACCTGCATGATCTCTTCCTCATTCACAAGACCCGCTGGCATGAGAGCACCCGGTTTAACCGCCGTAGGGTCACGTAGCCATGCCGCAAGGTTTTCGCGGGTATTAAGGCGCGTGCCAGCACCAAGATACTTGCGGTCACCGAAGTTTGTCAGGTTTGGACCAATTTTCTTACCTGGAATGTCCGCACTTGGTGTGCCTGTGATGGCGTGGCATGCCTGGCAACGGGCAAAGACTTGCTCGCCAGCCTTCGCCAGAGCTGTCTCAACTTTTGGAGGCGTGTTGGCGTTCTTGGTCCACACGTCGAATTCTTCCTTGGTGTGAACAACCGCGTTAAAGCGCATCAAAGCATGGGACGGTCCGCAAAGCTGCGTACACTGCCCTTGATACATGTCACCGCCTCTTTTCGATGCGTCTACAACAGCTGGAGTTTCGAAGTAAAGATCGTTGTACCGTTTTGGACTTCCATCTTCATTCATGGTTGTTGGGTTGGCGTCCATTTTGCCGCCAAACTTAGGAACCCAAAAGCCGTGGATGACATCCTCAGACCAAACTTTAAAATGAATGGGAGTTTTCTCCGGCAAGTGCAACTCATTGGCTGTGATGATGTTGCCGTTTTGCGGGTATCTAAATTCCCACCACCACTGGTGACCAATCACCTCAACGACCATTGCGTTCTCAGGGGCGCGAGAGTGTTTGAACAAAACTCGCCAAGTCGGCACAGCAATGAATAGAAGCAATACTACGGGAATCACGGTCCAAAGAATCTCAAGCGTTGCGTTACCGTGAAATTGTTTTGGAACAGTACCGTCACCTTTGTCTTTAAACTTCACCAGCGTCCAGACCAAAGGAATCGCTACGGCAAAGAACACGAAAATACATATCCATGTAGTAATGCCATAAACGTTGTTTATGTCCCGACTCCATTCCGTAATTCCCGAAATAGTGTTCATGGGAGCGTCCCAGTTCACATCAAAAAATTTGTATTTTGATTCATCAAAGGCTGGTAACTGCATGCAAGACACCTGCTGTGAGATCGTTGACAAAGCTTGGGAAAAAACAACCCGGGTACTGTTTCTAACTGTAAGTCAAAAACTTACCTGCGAGGTTGGTACATAGTCAAGAATTGTCTCAAAGTTTCAGGGGGATCGCAACTTGCGTCGTGGCCTGGCCGTGCTCTAATTTTAGCTCGACAGACCAATCACCAGCCATGTGAAGTTTGACTCCTTCGATCAAGTATTCGCCTGATTTTTTAGCGGTGATTTTTGGCCGCGTGATCATGCCGTGATGATGGTCCGGCATCAGGGCATCAAACTTTGAAACCCTTAAACCTTTAAGCCACGCCTCGTTGCCGCCAAGCACCGTAACGCGAAAGCAGAATAGTTTATTGATAGCGATCGGCTTGGCCTTCAGGCACGAGGCCTCCCTCGGCTCTAAAAGTACGGTTAATTTCTTACCAGCAAGCTCTACTGGTTTGCTTATTTCTTGAGCAGAAACCGCGGTGCTGTTCGCCCAAAAAAGTGCGCAGAGAGACCCAAGTAAAAACTGGGCGGCTGCTTTTTTTGTAGTCACTAGTCCTGCTTGTGAGGATAATCCCATTGCTTTGCTACTCCGTGGCAATATGATCCAGTCTTCTGAGGTTTATCATGCCCGTCACTAATTCCAAACCAAAACTTCTTTATGCTCTGCGGTTGCAGTGCGTGCACTGCGGGCGGACTCCACTTTTGAAAAAAGGAAGTTTGGTAAACTTTGCAGATGGCTGTTCCACTTGCAATTACCGCTATGAGCGCGAGGTCGGATATTTCTCTGGGGCGTCTTGGATGATGAACTACACATTCGCAGCGTTGATGGCGATGGGCTCTGGCGCATATATGGTTTGGAAGCATAGTGACGCCGGCGACTTCGTTGTCGCCGGGGTACCTGCATTGTTTGGCGGCAGTGCCGCACTTCTATTTATTCCTTGGGGGCGCTCCATTTGGATGTGGTTTGATCACGTGTTTAATCCGTTAACTAGTGCTGATGCAATCGATGCCAAGCAATCAAAATGAGAGTCACTGTGCCAAACAAGAAAGCTCATCAGCAAAACGTTCGACGGAAGATTTTTTTACAGCTTGGTCTATTCGTGGTTTTTGCAGGAATTGCTTGGAACTACCTTGAAAGCCGCTCTTCCGAGCCCAATAAATCAATAAAAAATTTCCCGGAACTCTCCGACCAAGATCTTTTGAGAGTCGCAGAGTCAATGTATTTGTCTCCTACACGGCCAAGTGTGGACAAAAAAACCGAAGAGCTCGCCAAGTTTGGACACGATCTTTTTTTTGACGAAGGCTTTAGCGCCAACGGCAAGGTGTCCTGCGCGACTTGTCACAGACCAGACCTGTCATTCACTGATGGCAGGGTCAGATCAGAAGGCATATCTCAGACTGCCAAGAACGCGCCCACACTCGTCAATCTCAAAAGCGCTCATTGGCTTTTCTGGAACGGTCGTGCCGACTCGCTGGAATCACAGGCGACGGGACCGGTGGAGCACCCTGGCGAGCAAGGTTTCTCCCGCATAAAGGTCGCTTATCGCCTCAAAAGCCACTACAGCAAAAAATATGAAAAAATTTTTGGATCATTACCAAAAACCCTACCCCATGAAGATGCTCTATCGCCTACCAAGACAGCTCCTCTTGTTTCTGATGAAATCGCGGCCTACGCACTCGCAACGCTGGGGAATTCTGATTTTCAAAAAAGCGTTTTAACCTCAGCCAGAGACCAAGGCGTACAACCCATTGAGATCATCAAAAACCACGCCGCTTTCTCCAAGGACCAACGCGGTAATGCCATCCAGCCGCAAACCGCACAATCTCTCACATTAAAAGAGCAAGCAGAAATCGATAAAATTTTTGCGAACTTTGTGCGTGCTATAGCTGCCTTTGAGCGGACGATTGTTGCCGCTGAGTCTCCGTTCGATAAGTTTACTGAAGCGTTCACGAAAAATAAAAGCTCTGAAAAATCACTTCATGACGCCTTTGCCAGCAGTGAGTTGAATGGTTTACGAATCTTTGCGGGAAAAGGGCAATGCCTTGTCTGCCATAGCGGACCAAAATTGACTGATGAGCAGTTTCATAACATCGGATTACCAGCAACGGACGCGAAGACGATTGATCTGGGGCGTGCACAGGGTCTGTTAATTGCGCGTTCCGACCCATTCAATTGTACAAGCCAATTTTTCCCGGAAAAAAAACAAACTGAATCCTGTCTCGAATTGGGTTATCTTGAGTCGGAAAATGTCGATTCAGTGGGTGCTTTCAAAACCCCAACCCTACGCCAGCTGAAAGACTCAGCTCCCTACGGGCACGACGGAAGGTTTTCTAAACTCGAAGAAGTTCTTCAGCACTATAATGAGCTGAAATCTTCTGCCGCTGTTGGACGCGAAGAAGCGACGCTGCGGCCCCTTGGACTGACTCGGGGAGAGCTTAAAGACTTAGAGGCATTTTTACTGTCACTGCAAGGCAAAGTGACGCACCTAAAACGTTAGAATAACAAAGGCTCGGTTTATGACAAATCTCCGCAAAATCTTGATTGTGTTACTAACACTCATGAACACGACGCTTGCGCTGGCACAGCGGGGCGAAACTCTGGAAGCGAAACCGGCATTATTAACAAGCCCCACCCAAGGCTATCCTGGTTTTTTTGACACCAACATGGCAGAGCCTGATGCCCTCATAGTTGAGTGGCCGCCGATCATTTTGCCCATCATCCCTGTACCCAGCATCGCTGTCGACTACGGTGTCAATGAGCGTCTGACCGTGGGCACAAACGCCCTTCTAAGTTTTCTGCCTTGGATAGCAGGCGTCAAATCAGCGACCGTAAAGGCCAGAACACTTCTCTACGGCACCGAATCCATGCAATCAACAGCAACCGCGTATCTTGGTTACTTTGGTGGAAGCATGAACATGTACTGGCAGCTTCTCACCTCAAACAACGCGTGGAAGCTATCTCCCGCCAACATCGTCAGTGCCAATGCCGCATTTATCAATTTTGGACTTGAGTCCGGGGATCTCAAAGGTACTGACTACACGAGCATTCAGCTCACAACAGGAGCCATTGGTGGTGGACATCAGTATTTGTGGGACGAAACCATTTCTATATCCACCTACTTGATGCTGCCCATATGGACCTCTGTAAATATGGACACATCTGCCGCTGCCTTTGATTTAAATGGCGACGCTTCGCGCGGTAAATTGATGTGGGGACTTGCGCGCTTGTCGGTAGACTTCCGCAGTGAGCCTTGGGTTTACTCCATCGGCGCCATGTACAGCACCGGCTCAGCAAATGAACTTCTACCAAATTCAACTGGGTTT
>JBIJBX010000026.1:0-17186 GCA_044344995.1 Oligoflexales bacterium
CTGTTTTTATCTTCTCGTTCCAAGTTGTCACTAGATTCTGAGATCAGAAGCACGTTAGACGCAAAATCACCTGGTAATCTGCAAGCAAAGTCGCGTTTCTACGATGGCATCGTCAGAATCTGCGGAAAATTACTTAATCTTGCTTTCTTTGAAGACGACGTGCTTGCGAACTTTTGGGTCGTATTTTTTAAGTTCTAGCTTGTCTTTGCCTCTTTTTTTATCGGTTGTGTAAAAATAACCGGTACCAGCTGATGAAACCAGCCTGATCAACTCTCGGGCGCCTGCTTTTGCCATGGGGATTCTCCTAAAATACTGGACGCTTATCTCAAAAAAAGCGAGCCGATCTTCTACCAAAGTTTACTATCTTATGTCTATGGGTTTTAACACTTGAATGATTTTCCCTGAAAAGTATAATATAAACAGGCAATTAGTGTAAAAACAGGGAATTGAAAAGGCTTTGAAGTGAGTCGATGGTGGCTATTTTTGTCTGCATGGGTCTTGGGCCTGCAAAGTTGGGGCTTGTATGCCAACCCCACGGCTTTGCGCCGATCCGTTTTCCGCATCGAAACCATCAGCCAAGAACGTAACTTTGTTAATCCCTGGCGACTTAGGTCGCCAGACATCGCATCGGGCTCTGGTTTCTATATTGGCGATGGGCGGATTCTAACCAACGCCCACGTCGTAGCAAACGCCAGCTCTATTACCGTTCAAAGGGACGGCGATTCACGTAAGGTGCCAGCGCATGTGATGTTTATTGGTCATGATGTTGATCTGGCTGTGCTTGGAATTAGCGATAAAGCCTATTTGAAAGATGTAGAGTCACTGAAATTGGGCTCAATCCCGCGCCTACGTTCGCCAGTTACGACGGTTGGTTTCCCGATGGGGGGTGATCAGATCTCAATGACTGATGGCGTCGTCAACCGCATCAGCTACCGTACTTACGTTCATACCGATGCTCACGAGCACCTACTTATCCAAGTCGACTCAGCGATCAATCCGGGTAACAGTGGAGGTCCGGTATTTCAGGGGCGCCAGGTTGTCGGCGTAGCTTTTCAGGCGTTAACGAGAGCTCAGAGTGCTGGTTTCATTATTCCTGTTCCTGTCGTACAGAGATTTTTAAGTGATTGCTTGGATGGTGTCTATGATGGCGTCCCAAGCTGGGGAGTCGAAACCCAGGACCTACTATTGAACAATCCGGCAACTGCTCGGTTCTACCGTGTGGATAAGGGCGATCGTCGCGGCGTTGTGGTTTCAAGAATTGACGATTGGTCCCCTGCCAAGGGGGTTTTACATCGTGGTGACGTCTTGTTGACGATTGCGGGTAAGTCGATCGGAGTTGATGGCAAGGTTTTGATCGAGGGTGAACGCGTGGATTTTGAAGCCCTCTATGACCTTCGGCTGAATGGCGACATTGTGCGATTTGAAATTCAGAGAGATGGGGCGCCCCAAGAAGTTGTAGTTAAAGCTGGCCAAGGTAAACCCCATCAGTACTCGGGCCGTATTTTTAGCAAGCGTCCACGATACACAGTATTTGGCGGTATCGTTTTTACCGCTTTGACGAGATCAGTGATGGAGCTCTGGGGGGACGCATGGGAGAAACGAGCTCCGCTGCTATTGCGCTATTTGATGCGTGAGCCATTTAAAGTGGCGGGGGTTTCAGAGCGGGAAGAGCTGGTGATTGTTAGTGACGTGTTGGTCAATAGCGCGAATAGTTTTGTGACTGTAGGCAGCCCCGTAGTGGATAAAGTCAACGGTAGATCCATCCAGTCGGTGAAGGCGCTGCACGATTACCTTAATTCCATGAATGAGGAGACGCTGAGAATTGACTTTATGTTTGACGAGGACCCTTGGATTTTGAGCGCTAAGCATCTTCGTCAAGTAAATGAGGACACCAATCGAAGGTATGGAGTCAACCCGCAATTTTGGCTTGAGCCTTATTCGGTAGACGCCGCAATTATGAAAGACGAGATAAAATGAAGCATCTTACGTTGTCCATAAGGGCCATTTTTTTTGTCATCTGCTTCGTCTCAGGCCCGCTGCTTTCAGCGCCAAAACTGGGGCGTGACGTCGCCAGCTATGAGCACAGTATTGTGAGTCTTTCGGTTACGCGTGCTATTCCCGATCCTGAATCACCGTGGGCGCTTCAAAATTCCGACGTCTCTGGTCACGCTGCGGTCGTGATCGCTGAAAATATGGTATTGACCCAAGCATCTATTATTTCTCGCGCGGTTTATATCCAGGCGCAAAAAGTTGATGATGTCTCAAAAATTCCCATGCGAGTTGTTTTCGCTGATTATGAGGCCAATTTGGCCGTTTTAGCGCCTACAGATGGTCACAAACTGAATAACACACGTATTTTACCACTGGGTCCAGACATACCAGTTGGGAGTGATGTGACGCTCGTTACGATCGAAAATGAGCGACATCTGCAACGTGTTAGCATGAGAATTTTGGATATTGGCCTTCGAGAGGCATCCGTCGGTGGCATGACTTTGCCCATGTATAGCCTCGGAGGCCAGTCGCGCTCGTCGTGTAGTTCCGATCTAATTGTAAGAAACGGCATGTTAGTGGGTATTTGCGTTGGTGTAGTTAATAACGAGCCACAGGTTCTAACTGCTGGTGTTGTTTCGCACTTTTTGAATGATAAGCTCGTCTCCCCTGGTTATCGAGGGTTCGGCTCATTCGGGGTGACCTTGTCACCGGTCAAGAGTCCCTGGCATAGAAAAATTTTGGGTATTGACGCGGAAAAAGGGGCCTTAAGGGTGGCTAAGATTTTTGAAACCAGCCCATTCAGCGACTGTTTGGCGATTGACGATGTGGTTATTGGTCTCGATAAAATTGCGGTTGATCATCGTGGTTTTTACCCGCATGGGCAGTGGGGGGCTGTACCGCTTCGGCATTATATTGTGACCAAATATGCTGGTGATCAAGTTGCTGTGAAATATCGACGCAAAGGCGAATCCCAGACTTGCACGCGACAAATTCGTAAGTTTTCAAACCAAGATCAAGTTGTTGCCGGCCAATCTAGCGAAGGGCCGATACCTCATATGATTTTCGGTGGGCTAGTATTTAGAGAGCTGAATGCTGATTTTTTGTCCATTTTTGGCCGTGATTGGCAAAGAATTTCGCCGCCGTCACTCTTATTTGTTTACGACTACCAAAATGAGCCTACATTGACGAGGCGCCGTGAGATTGTTTTATCCCACGTTCTCGGTGATAGCTTTAATTCCGGCTATGAGAAACTGGCATATCTTATCCTGGATAAAGTGAATGGTAATCGAGTGTCCTCCTTGGAAGAGCTAGGCGTCCATCTACGATTGGCGGGCGTTATGCGTGAAGGTATGGAATTTGCTCAATTTGATTTTAGGGATGGCACTCAGGTTGTTTTGCCTTACGACGCACTTGATGAGGTCCATCGCCGGATCTCTCGCAACTATGCTGTGACTGACTTTACGAGCTTTTTTAAACGTTAAAATTTCCAAAGAGCTGAGATTTTTCCAATTGCGTCGGGGGGGTCAGCAAGGTGCTTGGAAATCCTGTATTAGAGTTTTTACAGTCCAATGACGTAGCTTTTACAACCTTTCAGTTCGAGTACGAGGCTGGCGGTGGTACGCGAAGATCAAGTTCTGCCCTAGGTGTATCCGAACACATGGTCATAAAGACGCTGATTTTCGAGAATCAGCAGAGGCAGCCACTGATGGTGTTAATGCACGGCGATCTAAGTGTTGATGTAAGACGGCTTGCTGAGCAAGCGAAATTGTCTAAAATTTGGTCATGCCCGCCTGAAGTTGCCGAGGAATTTAGTGGTTGGCCCGTCGGCGCAACCAACCCTTTCGTAATAAAAACGCCGATGCCAATCTATCTTGAGGCCACCGTCATGGATCTGCCGAAAATTCTAATCAACGGCGGGGGGCGTGGGTTTTTGGTCGAAATCAGCCCCATGGATTTACAGCGAGTGCTCCCAACTAGGCTTGTTCGTTGTGCGAAGGAAAAGCCTGTGGTAGTGTCTAAAGCACCATAATCATTGATAGAGGTATTGTTTTTATGAAGTCCCTTCGTTGGCGTTTATTGTTGATCGCAGGTCTCGCTGTCTTGTCAATCTATGTATTAATTCCCACGGGTATTTACATGTCCCAGCCCGCGGAACTGCGCAACGATCAAGAGCATATGAAAAAAGTTTTGCCCAAATGGCTTCCAAGTGGTCACTTGAACCTTGGTCTCGATTTGCAGGGTGGAGTTCAGCTTGTTCTGGGCGTGAACTTAACACAGGCGGTTGAAAATCGATTGTCCCGAATTGGTACAGATATTGGACACTGGTCGGATCAAAAGGATAAGCCAAGTGGGGTCAAAACGGCATATGTCGTTAAAGGCGAGACCAAGCTGCGTGTGGAAACGGAAACTGGTGCGGATACAGCCGCAATTGTCAAAGCCATAACCAACGATTACCCTTCGCTTGAAAAATCTAGCGCTGACGGGACCTTGATTGATTTCATTTTCCGTGGCGACCAGATTCAGACCATTAAAGATGGCGCTCTTGAACAAGCCGAGCGCGTGGTTAGAAGCCGTGTTGACAAATGGGGTGTGACGGAGCCAGTGATCAACAGACGATCTGATGGCTCCATCATCGCACAGCTACCAGGATTTAAAGATCCCGAAAAGGCAAAGGAACTTCTCGGTCGTACGGCCCAGCTAAAATTCAAGATTGTCGATGATGAGTTTCGAGGCCTGGAGTCACTTGCGGGCAAATTGCCACCCGAAGTTCAACTTGATCGGGTCAACGGCATGTCCCTTGTCAGTGAGAGTCGCGATAAACTGCTGGAAGTCACTAAAGGTGCTGTGCCAGTTGATCGCGAAATTTTGTTGGGGCGCGAGGAATCGTCCCCAGGGCGAACACAGTTTCGTACCTATGTGGTAAAGGCGGCAACCGAGATTACTGGAGACGATGTACTGGATGCGATCGCGACGACCAACCAAGATGGCATGGTCCAACAGCCGATCGTATCTTTACGTTTTACCACGCTAGGGGGTAAGCGTTTCGAGGATGTTACTGGTACAAACATTAGAAAGCGCATGGCGATCGTTCTAGACGATCTCGTGGAGAGTGCTCCCGTAATTAACCAAAAAATCAGTGGCGGCAGCGCCATGATTACTCTTGGTGATGGTCGCGATTTTGACGCCAAAATCAAAGAGGCTCAAGACTTGGCAATGGTATTGAAGTCCGGTGCGCTACCAGCAACCATCACGATCCTTGAGCAGCGCCAAGTTGGTGCGAGTCTTGGGCCAGAGCTCGGTAAACGAGGTGTTTTGGGAGTAGCAGTCGGTTTGCTTTGCGTCTTTGCTTTCATGATTCTTTACTACCGTAGACCGGGCGTAATCGCATGTTGCGCGTTGATCTTAAACGGTATCTATATGCTTGCAGCCATGTCGATGTTTGGTTTTGCGCTTACTTTGCCTGGAATTGCTGGCTTTGTCTTGTCTCTTGGTATGGCAGTTGACGCGAACGTCTTGATTAACGAGAGAATTCGTGACGAGTTACGTGCCGGACGCTCGCCTCGAGCAGCTCTAGATAATGGCTTCAAACGGGTGTTTTGGACCGTCATTGATTCACACGTTACGGCATTATTGGCAGCCTTCATTTTGCTCGGCACCAACACGTCCGGACCGATTCGCGGTTTCGCGGTAACTCTGGCCATTGGTTTGGTGTTGTCGATTTGGACCGCGCTTTACTGTAGCCATGTTTTCTTTGATTGGGCGTTATCGCGACAAACTGATACCAAGCAAATATTGGCGTGGTTGGGTGGAGAACGAGCAACCAAAACGCGCATGTTTAATTTTAATTTCCTTCGTTGGGACGTTGCGGCAACAACAGTAGCAATTGTCCTATCTTTGGCAGTTGTCACAGCCAGTGCTGTCAAAGGCTTTAATTGGTCCATTGATTTTGTTGGCGGTACGGAAGTTGAAGTCAGCTTTGGTCAGGCCGTGTCGCCTGACCAATTGCGTGCCACTGCTCTGAAAGCCGATATTCATGATCTTTCGATTCAAAGCCTCGCCGGTGGAGAAAAGGATTATCTGCTGCGGTTTGAGGAAGTTAAAACGCACAAGGGAGAATTGACAGCCGCCGAAAAAGATGCTGCACATGCGTCGGGTGGGGCTAGAGTCAATAAATTACAAGATGCTATCAGGACAGATTTGGCTGGAGCGACGCCTAACATTAAACGTGTTGATTATGTGGGTCCGCAAATTGGCAAGGAAATGCGTAATCAGGGCTTCATTTCCATGGCCTATGCGATTCTAGGCATCATGATTTATCTAGCCTTCCGCTTCGACTTCCGATTTGGATCGGGAGCTGTGCTCAAGTTGATACCAGATGTTTGCGGTATGCTGGCCTTCTATTTTATTTTTTGGCGCTCGTTCGATTTAACCGCGGTAGCCGCGTTGTTGACCGGGATTGGTTATTCAGTAAACGATGCGATAGTTGTTTTTGACCGGATCCGGGAACGGCTGCATATTGATAGTGGAAAGTCGTTTGCGGAGCAAATTAACGTCTCTCTCAACGAATGCTTGGTGCGGACGATCAATACGTCTGTTACGACCAATCTATCGTTGGTTGGAATCATAGTGTTTGGTCCGGATAGTATCCGCAATTTTGCCCTAGCCATGACGGTTGGAATCCTTGGAGCGACTCTCACAACCAATTTCGTCGGTAGCTCGTATCTGCTTTGGGTTGACCGTCTGCTCAGGAAGAAAAACGCGGGAGTGACGCGAGTCGAGGGACGAAGCGTTGCGCATCAAGGATCGTAATAATCAAGGTTTTTTTAGTTAGATAATGCGCCATAGGACAGCCTATGGCGCATTTCTCGTCAGGATGCCTGCTTGCTTTGCTGGGTAGTGCGTTCTCTACTGGTTTTATATTCTTGCCAGCTGCTTGCAACAGACTGCTGCCAATAGCCGTTTTTACCAGGGGGCTTAGCACTTAGACTGTCGAAATAGTCAGTGATGTTCCTGGGCAGTTCAACCGGCTTTTGCGTTATTTTATTGATGTAGTTCAAAACATCAATTATCAATGACGCCGTCTCAAAGTCGCCATTTAGTCTTATAATTGTGTTGATCGGCTCCAAGAGCAGATCAAATTCGATGGACCTACCCGATTGGCTCTGTGTCTTTATCAAATTCGCCGCGCAGTCAAGCATTCTAGCCTGGATGGTGGGGGAGACCATAAGATCGACGCGCTTTGCGACTGATTTAATGATCGACCTTGCGATTAGAAATTCTTGTTCAGTAAGTTTTTTGAAGTCGATTGACGCAAGTGTAGCCCAAGCTTCTAAATGTGAGACGTGGCGCGCGTCCAGAGTGGCGCGTTTAATTTTTTCGAGATTGCGGTTTTCAATTTTATAAACGTGGGCCTGATTGAGTACCTGGCTCGGGTATCCAATCATGGCTATGCTGGCACCTAGTTTGGCGAAAATATCTTGGCGGCTCTCTGGCGAGGCAATGCGGGTCTCGGTAAGTTTATCCATTCGTTCGTTAATTGACAGTAATAAGCGTAGGGCGAGATCTTTCTCCCTGAATCCCTTCCATTTAAAGCCTGCGATTACATCAATAATTCTTTGAAAGTCCGCGACACGATTCGCGTTATTAATTTGTAGCGAAAGTATATTCAGAAGTTTCTGAGAATCTGGGCTAGGCTCAAAGTCAAATAGTTGCTGCCGGAATTGGTCCAAAGCGTAATAACGCTGAAGCCGTGGAATAAGCTCCTCAAATTTTAGAGAAAACATCAAATGGGTATGGCCCGCTTTGGTTGGGACTTCGTGTGTTGTGAATATATTCGAAAGAGCGGGTAATTCCTGTGTGATACGCTCTTTTGCTTGCTGACTCAGCCATATAAAGTTTCCAAGACCGTGGAGGCCGTTCATATGGTTTATCAGATTCATACGGATCTCTGGGCTCAGCTGGTCATATTGGATGCCGTACTGTGATGACGTGGGTGTATTTAAAATTCTCTGGTCGACCCAGAGATGATCGAAGTAGAAAAACCATTTGGTTTTTCGTAATAAACTAGCTGCGACTTCCGCGTCTAAGGCAGCTGCAAGACCGGGGTTTATAATTGGTAATAGTGCTACAAGTCCCTGCAAACGGCGCTGAAGAATGGCTCCTGCATCCAGATAGAGTGTTGCGCACAATTTTAAAGCGTCTAAGCATGGACGTATTGAGTGTTCGGGGTCTACGGCGCAGGTGACCTGCTCTGGATTGCTGTGAGTTAATATGCTGCGGTCGCACATTAGAATTTCAACGATACGCGACATTTCCTCACTGCGGATCCGTAAAAAGGTCGCGGGAAGATTGTTTTGAAGTATACGTTCGACATCGTGCTCTATGTGTAGAAAAGCTGTCTTTACACCTACTGCCGCCGACCAGTGGTCCCGCTTTTGATTGTGACGCATTAGAAATTTTCTGGCGCTGTTTGACGTCAGACGTGACACGTCCAGTAAATTATTGAGATTATGGCCAAGAAATGAAATCTCTATCCATGCATCAATCACCGCGGGGGCGAAGATAAATTGAAAAGTGATCGCTCCAAGATAGAAGTCACTAGACGTAAATGATGAGTGTGTACTGAGTAGGTAGATTAAACACATTAATTGCAAGAACCCAGCCATCAACGTCATGTTGAATATTTTTCCGGGGCGCTCAGGATTCGAGTCAACTCTGAGAAGGTAGCTATTCCAGACGCTATTGTGATCGATTCGTAGGGATGGATGGAGGCTATACGCTAAGGCAACACCGAGTAAGCCAAAGCTGTTAATTGCCGAATATAGTAAGCTGGATCCGATAGTCACAGCTTCCAAACTCCAAAAATTTGTAAGTCTCCAGCCGACGACAGCCAGCAATAATATTGATAAGGAGGCATATTGCGCTGTTTTCTTGGCGAGAACCTCGGTTATCTTGAAGCCTTTTAGAGCCATCTGGTAGGTGAAGAATGTGGAGATGGTTTGTAAGATAATGGTGGTCATGAAGAACACTTCTAGTGTCATCATGTGTTTGAGGTAGGCGCCGTAAGCGATGCCTTGCGACATAAAAAGTATCGGCAGGTTATATCTCGGGTTTGTAAATAATGCAGCTTCAGGCCTTGAAACACCGTAGTGGAATACCATCAGGAAAGAGCCTGTCACGGCAAGGCCCCAAAGTGTCGCATATAATCCGCCAATTACAACACTGGCTTCTGGACCGGGCAACCTGATGTATCTTAGCACTGCATAGGCCGCGGCTGAAGCGATTATGATCGAGTAAAGAAACCAGACGAGTGCAATTTTATTTTTTCGATCACTAGGTGTCATTGGGATGACTCCGCTGGCACCAGAAGACGAACAGTGAAGGTTGTTCCAGATCTGACCTTGCTAGTGACATCGATAGTGCCACCAATGTCCTGTAGTATTCCGTGTACGATAGAAAGACCGAGACCAGTGCCCTTGCCAGGCTCCTTCGTTGTAAAAAATGGTTCAAATATTTTAGCCAGATGCTCTTTGGGAATTCCCGTACCAGTGTCGGTAATTTTTATGACGATAAATTTTCTTTTCCCAACGTGATCGTCATTCGAGTGAATGATCAGGTCGCCGCCAGAGGGCATCGCCTGGAATGCATTATTGCAAAGATTAAGAAACACTTGAGTTAAGCGATTGCTATCGGACTTGAAGCGGTAATTTTTTGCCGACAGTTCTAGCTTTACCTCGCATCGTTTTCGTTGGTTGTAGCCCAAGGCCGCGAATTTTGCCGCATTTTCAACGATTGCGTGAATGTCACAATCAGTAATTTTAGGCTTTAATGGCCGTTGCCGAGCGTAGTCGAGGAGATTTTCTACAATTCCCTTACAGCGTTTAGCCGCGGCTTCGATTTCGACGATGTCCTGGTAGTGCCGGCTATCTTTTTCCAGCTCTCTAAGGAGCATTTGTGAGAAAACTAGAATGCCGCCGAGCGGATTATTTATTTCGTGCGCAAAACCACCGGCGAGCTGACCAATAGACGCCAGTTTTTCGTTTTGTGCTAGCTGATTCTGAAGCTTCTTCGCCTCGGTGCGGTCACGGTAGATCTGAACGACTCCGTGTTGGCCTGAAACAGATTTTAAACGGCGTGTCGCCACTTCATACCATCGATCATTTTTGCTGTTATAAATTTCGTAGCCAGGCATTGCCTCGCCAGCTTTTGAATTGCGCATATGACAATTTTCACAGGGCGTTGATCGGCCCGCGAAAACATCATGACAGGTTTTACCCACAATCTTTTTAACATCACTCTTTGCTATTTCTGCCATGGCTTCATTGGCGCGGGTTATTTTGTATTCATCGCTGACCATGAGGAAGGGGTCGGGAATAGCATCTATAGTTTCAACCCATTGACGCTTAAGTTCTTCAACAAATGCGATGGTTTGTTGTGGATCTTGCTCTGTTTTTGGCTTTTTCCTGGCTGCGGTCATACTCGGAGATTCCTGTCGAATTTATGCCATTCTTATCGGAATTCCGTTGGGCCGCATGAGATGGGGGAGAGGTCTTCGGTGTAGCGAGGCCTTGATAAAAATTGTTAAATCATCAAAAAGATGCAAATTATCTTATAAAATCAGGAAGAGCGCCCGGTTTGAAGGGGCGCTCTCCTAGCTGGTTTGAATGTGTCAGAGGTAAAATTTAGTGGTGGATGTGCGATTCCGCAGCGCTTCCGTCAGCCTCAGTTATTCGCTTTAATTTCTCAAACAAGGCGTCTTGGCGATCTTTCTCTACTTGCTTGAAATCCTCCCAAGCGAGTGAGTGCATCAAGACTGCATCCATGTGATCCACGAGCACTACTTTGACATCTTTGAGGATATTTTTTGGAATATCTGCAAGGTCCTTTTCGTTTTCGCGTGGAATAATGACTTTGGTAATCCCTCCGCGGTGAGCCGCAAGAATCTTTTCCTTTAATCCGCCAATTGGTAAGGCTCGACCTCTCAGGGTGATCTCACCAGTCATGGCGACATCCTTGCTCACTGGGCGACGAGTGAATGCGCTTGTTAAAGCTGTCGCCATACAAAGTCCAGCAGACGGACCATCTTTTGGGATTGCGCCTTCAGGTACGTGGATGTGGATATCAACTTTGTCATAGAATCCCTCGTCCAACTCAAGGAATGACGCCCTGGAGCGAACGTAACTCATGGCGGCTTGAGCCGATTCTTGCATGACGTCACCCAGTTTACCGGTGATCGTTAGCTTGCCCTTGCCAGGGACCGTGGTGACTTCAACGACGAGTAAATCACCACCGGTTTCTGTCCAGGCTAGGCCTGTGCAGATGCCGATTTCGTTGACGGTATTTTGCATTCCCACGCGATGTTTTCTAGCACCTAGATACTTATTCACCGACTTTTCAGATACCACTTCAGCGACGTTAAGCTTTGATCGCAAAGCTGCTGCGTCGATGTTGGCTGGAGTTGACTCGTCAGCTCCTTTTTCGGACTCCTCAGCGTGCTTCACCAGGTATTTGTGGGCGATTTTCCGACAAACACTGCCGATTTCCCTCTCAAGATTTCGAACCCCCGCTTCGCGCGTATAGTAGGTGATGATTTCGCGGATGGCTTTAGGTTGGAATGTAACACTTGCTCCGGTGAGGCCGTTTTCCTTTAACTCTTTGGGAACGAGATACTGTTGAGCGATCGCTAGTTTTTCTTCTTCCGTGTAGCCAGTGAGTTGCAGCACTTCCATACGGTCGAGTAGTGGACGGGGCACCGTGTGAAGGTTATTTGCCGTCGCGATGAATAAGCAGCGTGAGAGGTCGTAGTCCAAGTCGAGGTAGTGATCGACAAAATTATGATTTTGCTCTGGATCTAAAACTTCCAGCATGGCGCTTGAGGGGTCACCACGGAAGTCCTGGCTCATTTTGTCGATCTCGTCCAGTAATACCACTGGATTTGATTTCCCAGCCTTCTTGAGAGCCATAATAATCTTACCAGGCATCGAGCCAATGTAGGTTCTGCGGTGCCCACGGATCTCGGCTTCGTCTCGGACTCCGCCAAGAGAAATTCTGACGAAAGGTCGTCCCGTGCTTTCGGCAATGCTGCGAGCCAGAGAGGTCTTACCAACGCCAGGAGGGCCTGCAAGGCAGAGAATTGGGCCTTTTGTGCTTTCACTCAGCGCGCGCACAGATAGATATTCCAAAATACGTTCTTTGACTTTGGTTAGACCGTAGTGGTCGCGCTCCAGTATGTCGGCGGCAATTTTGATATTATTCTTTTCGGCTGCGAGGTCGCCCCAGGGCAGACTTAAGACAGTGTCGATGTAATTGCGAACAACGGTCGCCTCAGCGCTCATGGGTGACATCAACTTCAGTTTTCGCAGCTCTTTGTTGAGCTTCTCACGAGCTTCCGTAGACAGGGCTTTTTTCTTGATTTGAGACTCGATTTCCTGCATTTCAGCGCGGGTGTCATCCTTCTCGCCAAGCTCTTTTTGTATCGCTGCCATTTGCTCGTTGAGGTAGTACTCTTTTTGCGTCTTCTCCATTTGGCGTTTCACGCGTGCGCGTATTTTTTTCTCAACGCGCATGATTTCAATTTCCGATTGCATGTAACCGTAGAGTTCTTCCAGGCGCATACGGGGATCGGTTAATTCGAGCAGTCTTTGTTTGTCCTGAAGCTTTAGGTTCGAAAGATGAGCAACAAGCGTATCCGCAAGTTTTGACTCATCTTCAATTCCTGTGATGCTAAGGACCATCTCCTGAGGAATTCGCTTATTGAGTCTGACATAGTTATCAAACGCCATTTTAACTGTGCGAACGATGGCCTCATTTTCAACCGTTGCGGAGTTCTTTTCCTCGAGGTCTTCCGCCTCAACATAAAAGAAGTCGTCAGACTGAAGAAACTCTGTAATGCGCGCACGACGTTGACCTTCCACTAGAACTTTCACTGTTCCATCTGGAAGTCGAAGCAACTGAATGATCGTCGAGATCGTTCCGACTTTGTAAATGTCATCAGCTGTAGGATCTTGTGTTTTAGCCTTCATTTGCGCGGATAGGAAAATTTCCTTGCCGCCACTCATTGCTTGCTCGAGAGCGAGGATTGATTTGTCTCGCCCGACAAAGAGGGGGACTACCGTTGAAGGGAAAACGAGAATTTCTCGCAGAGGTAGCAGGGGAAGTCTCTTACGGCGGCGATTGGGATCTTGTTCTGACACTTTACACCTCCCTGTATACGTCCTGGGTCAAACACCTGAAATTCGTCACGTCCGTGTGGCGATCTTTAACTCGAAATTTGTTTCTTGGCTCTACGGTCAATTTTACCAACAAGTGGCCGCTAGTTGAAAGTTAAACGTTAAAGTTTTAAAAAAAAATCAGCGGGTTGCGTAAATAATGCGCAACCCGCTAAAACTCACTTATGATTCATCTTGGGGGGCAAAGCTTTGTGATTTGCCATCGAAAATCCGGTAAGCTGCCGTAAAATCCTACTTCTTTCCACCTGCTTCAGCTTTGACCGCATCGTGGTCAGGCTTGTATACAAGGATTGGCTCGCCTTTTTTAAGAATTGCCTCCTCAGTGATAATGACTTCTTTTAAGCCAGTTGTGCCTGGTATCTCATACATCATCTCAAGCATCGACCCTTCCAAAATTGCCCTGAGACCGCGAGCCCCCGTTTTCCGTTCGATGGCCTCTTTCACGACTGCTCGCATGGCTCCATCCGTGAACTTCAATTCAACGCCTTCAAATGCGAACAGTTTTCTGAACTGTTTGATGATTGCGTTCTTAGGTTCACTCAAGACGTTCAGTAGCGCCTTCTCGTCTAATTCTTCCAAGGCGACAACGACCGGCAAGCGACCGAGAAACTCTGGAATCATACCGAACTTCATCAAGTCCTCAGTGCGGACTTTTGAGAGTAACTTGGTGACATCCTTCTTCGTTTTGGATTGGATATTGGCGCCAAATCCAAGCGAGCTTGTGTCAATACGCGCTGCAACGATATCCTCTAATCCAGCGAATGCGCCGCCACAGATAAAAAGAATATTGCCAGTGTCAACTTGGAGAAATTCCTGCTGAGGATGTTTTCTTCCGCCTCGAGGCGGCACGTTTGCTATCGTGCCTTCGATGATTTTAAGGAGCGCCTGCTGGACGCCTTCGCCGGAGACGTCTCGTGTGATTGAAGTGTTCTCACCCTTACGCGCGATCTTATCGATTTCATCCACGTACGCGATTCCGCGTTGAGCAAGCTCAACGTCGTAGTCCGCATTTTGTAGAAGTGAAAGAATGATGTTTTCAACATCCTCACCAACGTAGCCTGCCTCAGTAAGATTGGTAGCGTCACTAATGGTGAACGGAACATTTAAAATTCGAGCGAGTGTTTGTGCCAAAAGTGTTTTACCGGACCCAGTGGGGCCGACCAACAGAATGTTTGATTTCTGAAGTTCGACCTCATCAAGGCCAGGGATCGAGGTTTTGTGTTTTGCGGCGTCCAATCGCTTGTAGTGATTGTGAACCGCAACAGATAGGGTTTTTTTCGCTTGGTCCTGGCCGATGATGTAATCGTCAAGGATTTTCTTGATGTCCTTGGGATTGGGGATTTTGGCGGCTGGCGTGCTGATTTGCTCTTCTTTTGCGGCCTCTTCAATGAGGATCTGATTGCAAAGCGCGATGCACTCATCGCAGATATAAACATTTTGTCCTGCGATTAGTTTTTTTACTTCGCGCTCGCCTTTGCTACAAAAGCTGCAACTGTGTTTCGTACCTTCCTTCATCCCTGTCTCCTATCAATAGCCTAGCCGTAAGACTTCCGTGCCCGTTTAAGATAAATCACTTTCCAAGATTTTCCCTAGCTCCCGCGACCACTTCATCGATCAACCCATAGGCTTTCGCCTCATCCGCCGACATGAAAAAATCGCGATCAATGTCCTCGAGTATTTTTGCAGTGGGTTTTCCTGTTAACTCGCTCAGTATTCCCGTCATTTTAGTTTTTAGTTTGATGATTTCCTCTGCCTGGATAGCGATGTCGCTGGCCTGTCCGGTAGCGCCTCCGAGCGGTTGGTGGATCATGATGCGGCTATTTGGAAGGGCGTAACGTTTGCCTTTTTCACCAGCGGCTAGTAGCCAGGCACCCATGGATGCGCATTGGCCGATGCAGTAGGTTCTGACGTCACAACGAATCATTCGCATCGTGTCATAGATGGCAAGGCCGGCGGTGACACTTCCACCCGGAGAATTGATGTAAAAATGAATGTCTTTATCGGGGTCGGCGCTCTCGAGAAAAAGCATTTGAGCGATGATGATATTGGCGATCTCGTCATAGACTGGACTACCCATAAATATAATTCGGTCCTTCAGCAGCCGCGAGTAGATGTCATACGACCGTTCGCCTCTGCTGGTTTGTTCGACGACAATTGGTACCATTGGCATAATTTTTTTCCTCTCGAGATTTAGACTGCGACCACAATCGGACCCTTTGTTTACTCTCTATCTGCTGCGAAGTTACAGGAATCTTTAGATTAATTCCTTAATAAGCATCCCGCAAGAGGTCGTCTCAATGGCGTCCTCCACGGGTATCGGGTGAATGCATCCGGCCATTAGTCCTTGAGCTTTAAAAACTTTCTACATGATCTGTAGCATTAGGTGTTATTAGATTTTTATCGAGTCTTTTGCGAAGAGACCAATTGAGCTATTCGCTTTAACGCCAGAGTTAAGGAAGGACAGTTTCACCGAACCGTCACCCTTTCGACTCTGACCATCATCGAACGCGAACAATTTTTAGGCGCGGGTCGATTGCAGTTTCTTTTTCAGGACCCAAGGCATCCTAAAAAACCAATAAATACAGCTATTTATATTAGTCTGTCGCGACAAACTTTAGTTGTGCAAGGATTGTTCCGATATTTTCACACTTATAGTTTTTCAAATCTTCAAGGTTCAGGAGTTAACATGCTCATGACGAAGCACTTTTTTGTAGCCAGTTTATCGTTCCTGGTTTTTCTATCAGTCTGTCATGCCCCCGTAGCATTTTCGGCACGCATTATCGTCCCGAAACCACAGCCTGAACCGCAACCACAGCCTGAACCGCAACCACAACCACAACCACAACCACAACCGCAACCACAGTTGAAGGGGCAAATGCAGTTTGCCATCACGCCATTTTCAAATATGGAACACGGCTGGCACATTTTTGAGCCTGGATACAGGGCGGTTTGTGCTGATGGTCAAGGCGTCGTGGCGTCATCAAATCTAACCATTGATGCTGCTATCAATGGAGAAACCACCGATGGACGGGGTGCTTATCAAGCTTTGATTATTCGTCCCGAATTGGCTTATCTACGCTCGGGTGCGAGCACCGGAAATTGCGAATTAGTTATTTGCAAAGATTCGAACGCTAATCAAGCCACGTCTCGAGCAAGCTGTCAGGAAGTTGCGAGTGTTACAGAAGGAGATCAGGAGCGCGCCCTCTCATATCGCGGGCAAGTGTCCTATCAAGTGAAGGGCGATGATATCACTCTACAGACGGGAGCGCCCGGACTGTCCGCCTGGCATCCAGCATTTGGCTTTGCAGCTCCTGCCAAAGCCTTCAAGGATTATCAATCTCCACTCGTTCTGGACATGAATGGCGATGGACAGTTCAATTTAGTTGATGTTTGGGATGATAAGGGAAATGTTAAAAACCTGATTCGTTTTGACATGGCGCTCGACGGCCGAGCTTATCCCACGGGATGGGTCGCAAAGTCAGACGCTTTTCTTGCTGTGGATCGTAATCGCAACGGCTCAATCGATAACGCCAGTGAGCTCTTCGGGGAATATTTCAAGGGTGATGTGTTGGGTCCAAAAACCTTTGTTAACGGGTTTACGGCCCTGGAAACCTATGACTCCAATAAAGATGGCCGGATCGATGCCCGCGATCAGGGCTTTGGCGAGCTACGTCTGTGGTTTGACATGAACCAAAATGGCCGAAGTGAGGCAGGTGAATTGGTCAGTTTAACCTCTCGCGGTATTCAATCTCTGGGCGTCACTTTCCGCGATAACCGGTTGCCAAATGGCGAGTATCCTCTCACCGCTGGTAACGAAGTGCGTTTGCTAGGCTCATACATCGGCAGTGACGGCAAAAATCACATAATGGCTGATATTTGGTTCAAGCTCCGTCGCAACGCTGATCAAGCGACAACGATGGTGCGCTGGATGTTGAACGACCCAAGAAAGTAAAAACAACGAAAATG
>JBIJBX010000189.1:0-5086 GCA_044344995.1 Oligoflexales bacterium
GACGTGACCAAGGCCTCAATCTTTGTGGAGCATATTCCAGCCGATTAAAGCAGCTATTTTCTGGCATGCTTTGTTAGAAAAAAGCCGATTCCATGGACGGAATCGGCTTTTTTTATCGTTTGAACAAACAGCCCATTATTTAACCACCATTAAAGAATAAGTTCACCTACCGAAGAGTAGGTAGGCCGCCCCAAGTGGTTGTTGCAACCCTTTCATCATTAAGGGATTATTGGCCTTTCAAAAGGGGAAGCTGCACCTTGCGAAAACTTGTCTTCACCGTAACGAAGTAAGGGAGATCTGGTCGATGGCTATTGATGTAAAGATGCCAAACGTTGGCGAGTCAGTTCAAGAGGGCGTTATTCACAAGTGGCGCGTCAAGGCAGGCGATTACGTCAATCGAGACGACGTCCTTGTTGAACTTGAAACTGATAAAGCAACGGTTGAGGTTGTCGCGGAGTCAAGCGGCGTCATCGATATCCTGAAAAAACAAGGCGAAACCGTTGCGATTGGCGAATTGATGGCCAGAATCGACAATACGGCGGCAGCGCCTGCGGGTAAAACACCCGCGCAACCCAGCGCAGTACCTCCGCCACCAGTGGCCGCGGCAACTGCCAGTCCAGCGCCAGCTCCCGTGAAATCGGGAACAGAACTTCCGCTGAGTCCCGCAGTGCGTCGTATGACTGAGGAGCACCATATTGATCCTACGGCCGTGCAAGGTACTGGCAAAGATGGGCGCTTAACAAAGGGTGATGTCATTTCCCATATGGAAGGTGGCAGCAAACAAGCACCAGTTCCAGCTGCAGCGCCGGCGCCAACTTTTGTGAAACCTCAAGCTATTTCCGGCTCGCGCAGTGAGCGTAGAGAACCGATGACGATGCTTAGGCGCAAGATAGATGAACGACTTGTCCATGCCCAGGGAACGGCCGCAATACTCACAACATTTAACGAAATCGACATGAGTAACGTCATGCGAATTCGTAACGACTACAAAGATAAGTTCAAAGAAAAATACGGTGTCGGCCTTGGATTTATGAGTTTTTTCCTTCGTGCCGCAGTTGAGGCGCTCAAGGCGTACCCTGCCGTTAATGGCTGGATCGAGGGTAACGATATTGTTTATCACGATTATTACGACATCGGAGTTGCGGTCTCCTCCAATCGCGGTCTTGTTGTACCTGTTATCAAGGACGCCGACCGACTGTCCATGGCTGAGCTAGAGCTTTCTGTGGCTGACTATGGAAGGCGAGCGCGTGATGGCAAGCTGTCCGTGGATGAAATGACTGGTGGTACTTTTACGGTCTCAAACGGCGGAGTTTTCGGATCTCTCATGGCTACTCCAATTTTGAATCCACCGCAAAGTGGAATCCTTGGCATGCACAAGATCGAGGAACGACCGGTTGTCGTGAACGGCCAAATTGTAATTAGACCTATGATGTATGTAGCCCTTTCCTATGATCACCGCATCATCGACGGCAAAGAGTCTGTCGGCTTTTTGGTGAAAATCAAGGAATGTATCGAAGACCCAACGCGCATCCTGGTGGGGGTCTGATCAATGGCAAACTATGACGTGATTTTTATCGGTGGTGGGCCAGCTGGCTACACTGGCGCCATTCGGGCTGGGCAACTTGGTCTCAATGTGGCTTGTGTGGAGTATCGCGGTACTCTTGGCGGAACCTGTCTCAATGTCGGTTGTATTCCGTCCAAAGCACTTCTGCAAAGCAGCGAGGTTTTTCATCACGCGGAGCATAAAGCCGCGGAACATGGCGTTAAATTTTCAAAAGTTGAATTTGATATTGCCCAAATGATGAAACGTAAAGACGGCATCGTCAGCAGTTTGACCAAGGGGATTGAGGGTTTATTCAAAAAGAACAAAGTGACTTACATCAAAGGTAAAGGCACTTTTGTCAACGCAAACACCGTCTCTGTAGCTAAGGCCGATGGCGGGGTTGAAGAACACACGGCAAAATCTTTTGTCATCAGTACGGGTTCTGTGCCAATTGAATTAAAAGCAATCGCACCATTTGACGGTAACCATATTGTCAGCTCGACGGAAGCTTTGTGTTTTGAAAAGGTGCCAGAGCATTTGGTGGTGATCGGTGCAGGTGTCATTGGTCTGGAAATGGGAAGCGTTTGGCTTCGTCTTGGCGCAAAAGTATCAGTCATTGAGGCGCAGGACAGAGTCTTGCCGCCCATGGACGGCGCTGTGTCTGCGGAGATGAAGAAGATACTGGAAAAGCAGGGAATGGAGTTTCACCTAACAACGAAACTCGTCAAGGCTGAAAAGGCCGGCAAAAAGGTCAAAGTATCTGCTGAAAAAGACGGGCAACCAGTAACTATTGAGTGTGACAAGGTGTTGGTGGCTGTTGGTCGTAGGGCCTATACCGAGGGTCTCGGCCTTGAGAAAGTCGGCCTCACGCCGCGTAAAGACGGTAAACTCGACACCAACGGTCACTATCAAACGGCAGTCCCCAATATTTATGCGGTTGGAGATGTGGTGGATGGTCCGATGTTGGCGCACAAGGCTGACGAGGAAGGTGTTGCTGTTGCGGAAATTATTGCAGGCAAACCGGGGCATGTGAATTACGAGGCCATTCCTAATGTTGTCTACACATGGCCAGAGGTGGCATCTGTTGGCATGACAGAGGAAGAAGCCAAGGCGAAGGGCCTAAAATACCGTGTCGGTAAAATTCCATTTATGGCTAATGGCCGGGCTCGCGCCTTTGGTGAGACGGACGGCTTTGTGAAAATTATCGCCGATGAAAAGACTGACCGCATCATCGGCGGTCACATTGTGGGGCCAAATGCATCAGAGTTAATCGCTGAGCTTGTGATTGGCGTCGAATTTTCTGCAAGTTCAGAAGATATCGCACGCTCAAGTCACGCTCACCCGACTTTGGCAGAGGTTATGAAAGAAGCGGCTTTGGCCGTTGATAAACGTTCGCTTAATTTCTAAAACGAGGAAGTAGCGCACTATGAGTCTCAATAAATTTACCTACGCGACCGCGACCAACGCCGGCTATATCGAAGAGCAGTACGAAAAATTTCGCAAAGATCCAGCCGCAGTTGAGGCGAGCTGGCGACAGTTCTTTGAAGGGTACGAGTTTGCGGCCAGCAACGGCGCTGTCGGTGCCGCCACTGGTGGTGATCAAGAGGCGGGAAAGGTTGAGGCTTACATCAACGCATTCCGAGTTTTGGGGCACCTTAGCGCGCACCTTAATCCGCTTGCGCCAAAACCGGCACTTCGTGAGGATATGACCCCAGCGAATCATGGGCTAAAAGACGTCAATAAGACTCGCAAATTTGTGGCGGTAAATCTTCCTACTACCGCTCCCATGACGTTTGATGAAATAGCTCAAATGATGCAAGAAACTTACTGTGGCAAGATTGGCGCTGAATTCAGGGATAGCGACAACATTGAATTCGTGAAGTGGATTCAAGACAAGATGGAATCCTGTCGCAACAAGCCAAAGCTCTCAAAAGACCAAAAGCTGAATATTCTAGACTCATTAGTCAAGGCAGAGGGGTTTGAGGGATTTCTTCAGGCAAGATTTTTAGGTCAAAAGCGTTTTTCCTTGGAAGGCGCCGAAGCCTTTATGCCCCTAATAGAGACATTGACCGCAGTTGGTTCGACCAACGGTGTGGAAGAATTGATTCTTGGTATGGCTCACCGAGGTCGACTCGGGACACTTTGTAATTTCATGGGTAAAACCTACGAAGCCATGTTTAAAAAGTTTGAGGGAAGTGAATTCAACCCTTACCAAATTGATGGGGACGTCAAGTATCACCTTGGTTTTGCCGGGGAGAGAAGTTTTGGCGGTAAAAATGTAAGGCTCTATCTCTCGCCAAATCCAAGTCACCTGGAGATTGTAAATCCGGTTGTTGAGGGTTTTGCGCGGGCGCGGCAACGACTGATTTCTGATAAAGATCGTAAAAAAGTTCTTCCACTTCTTATTCATGGTGATGCTGCTTTTATGGGGCAAGGCCTCGTGGCTGAAACTTTGAATTTAGCGGAGCTTTCGGGTTACGCCACAGGTGGCACGATTCATGTCATCATCAATAACCAGGTCGGGTTTACGACAAACCCAGAAGAAGGGCGCTCGTGCACTTATGCTTCTGGCATCGCGAAGATTATAAAGGCACCGGTTTTACACGTTAATGCCGATGACCCGGAGGCAGTGGCGTGGACAGCGCAGCTGGCTGCCGAATATCGTCAAAGATTCCAAAAAGACATCGTCATAGATTTGATTGGCTATCGTCGTCATGGGCATAATGAAACCGACGAGCCAGGTTTTACGCAGCCCACCATGTACAAAATTATTGCCAAGCATCCGACTGTTTTGACGCAATATGGCGAGCGTCTTGTGGCTGAAGGTGTCTTGACCGCGGATGAATTCAAGAAACGACAAACTGAATTTAGGGCAAGACTCCAAGACGCATTTGATTTGATGAAGTCAGGTGATACGAAAAACGATAAATTTAAAGATAAATATCCAAAAGTTTATGACGGAGTTTTTCATCCAGTGACGGGTGATGAGCAAGCCATGGAAAAACCTGTCAGCACCGGATTGTCGCTGAAAACCCTATCGGAAATCGGCAAGAAAATTACATCAACGCCCAGCGGGTTCAATGTACACCCCAAGCTGCAAAAGCTGCTTGAACAGCGTTCAAAGATGGTTGAAAAAGACGGATCCGGAGTTGATTGGCCGATGGCTGAGTTACTGGCTTTTGGCAGTCTTGCTATGGACGGTCATCATGTCAGGCTGTCCGGACAGGATTGTCAGCGTGGTACATTTTCAAGTCGCCAGGCAGTTTTACGTGACTTTGAAACCGGAGTTCCTTATTACAGCATGAATCATATTACCCCTGGTCAAGCAACGGTCGAGATCTTGAATAGTCCACTGTCAGAGCTGGGTGTCATGGGTTTTGAGTTTGGCTACACAGTTGCGGATAAAGACGCGCTAGTGTTGTGGGAAGGGCAGTTCGGTGATTTCGTCAACGGTGCCCAGATTGTCATCGATCATTTTTTGGTGGCAAGCGAGGCAAAGTGGGGCCAGACCTCTGGTCTGACGCTGCTACTTCCTCACGGCTA
>JBIJBX010000271.1:0-3264 GCA_044344995.1 Oligoflexales bacterium
ATTCGCATCTGCCCGAAGGGGGGCTTATTGGTGCGAATGGTCAGGACGGTTGGTGTCGAGCGTTGCCATGGGGCAGACTGCGGATGAAGGTTGTTGGTCAACGTATATTTGGTGGCAGGCATGATAAAATTCCTAAGTTTAAAAGACACTATTAAGCACAGCGGATGTTTACAAGAATCACGTCAAAATGTCGCACGCAAGACTCGGACTATCCCAATTCAATTTATAAAACAACAAGTTATAAGCTATTATGGTTTACAAGCTGTAACCCATAAACCCCGTTTATAAGCAGGGATTTCATGTTTGGATCACCTCTGCGTCAGCAAAATTGAATTAGAACAGGGGGAGGGGCAGCTTTTTTTGTGGTTAAAATCTGGATGAGTTCGCAAGGTGATTTTCATATTTTTTATTGCCAACAATCGAGGATAGTTCTAAACGTCTGTACGGTGGCCAATCTGGCGGGGTTCTCGGGCTTTTTTCCCGATTTTACGGCGTTTTTTAGTAGATGGGGATTTTTCGATGTTTCGAAAGTATGTGTCAAAACTGGCAGTAAAAAGTGAGTCTAACAAGCTTGGCGGGCGATGGTTTACCGGTTGGATGAGGACGTCTGTAACTAAGATGGGCCTTGCTTCAGAACGGCGTTTTTTCGATCCTCGAGAAGAGCAGGCTTACAGATCTAATCAGGCAAAATCTCGGATGCAGGCGCGATTTCATCAGAGTTTCTAATCTGACGCTGCGAGTTTACTGCAAAAACTAATCATCAGAATTATTTTATTTGTTGACCTACTTTTCCTAGGGCAACGGCTTAACGCCATTCTGCCCTTACTATTTCATGAAGAAACGACAAGACAATGGTGGAATCAGAGCTAAGATCAATATTTAATTCAGGTGTGACCCTGCCCTTGGAATCACGCAAACAAATGCTTCTAAGGCTTAAGGAAGTCATTGTTCGCCGCGAAGATGAAATATTCGCAGCCCTTCGTCGAGATCTCGGCAAGTGCCAGTTTGAAGCCAAGATTTCAGAAACCGGTTTTATAATCAGCGAGATCAATCATCACCTCAAACATTTGGACGACTGGGCTAAAGAGGTGATTGGCGTGCCCCCGGTGCTGGCTCAGCCTGCAAAAACGAGGCTTATCCCATGTCCCAAGGGAACTGTCCTAGTGATTTCGCCGTGGAATTATCCGTTTCAGCTATCATTTGGCCCGCTAATTGGGGCGGTTGCAGCGGGTAATTGCGTAGCATTAAAACCCAGTGAGCTAACCCAGGAAACTGGGGTACTCATTGCGGGCATCATTAATGAGGTTTTTAATAATGGTGCCGTTCAATGTTTGTTGGGGGGTGCTGAGGTTGCAGAAAATTTGCTTGAGCAGCCTTTTGATCATTTCTTTTTTACCGGTAGTAAGCGGGTAGGTAAGATCGTAGCGCACGCAGCTGCCGAACAATTTGCGAGCTCGACCCTTGAAATGGGCGGTAAGAGCCCTTGCATTGTGGACGATACGGCAAGCACGATTCATTCCGCAAGACGTATTGCTTGGGGCAAGGCTCTTAATGCGGGACAAACCTGCGTGGCGCCCGATTATCTTTTGGCCCATGAGAGTATCCAAAGACCATTAATCGACTCAATTATGAGCGAGTGGAAAAGTTTCTATGGCGACGACCCCGAGCGAAGTGCTGACTATAGCCGGATCATCAATGTGGATCACTTCGATCGACTCGATGCAATGTTAGAAAATACGAAGGGAAAGATTCTTGGTGGGCGGCGAAACCGCGCGTCCAGATTTTTTGAGCCGACAATAGTCGCGAATGTTGATTTGGACGATTCACTGATGAAGGAAGAGATTTTTGGCCCGATTTTGCCAGTCATTACGTGGAAAGATGAAAGTGATTTGGCCAGGGTTATAAATCAGCATCCGGACCCTCTAGCTTTTTATGTCTTTACGGAGCGGCGAGATTTCTCGGATCGGCTGCTGAAGGGCTATTCGTTTGGTGGAGCCTGCGTGAACCATATTGCTTTGCATCTTGGTTGCCCGGATCTTCCTTTTGGCGGAAGGCGCACAAGTGGGGTAGGACAGTATCATGGGCGCTATGGATTCGATGCATTCACCCATTATAAGGGTGTCGTTGAGGCGAGTAGCATGTTTGACGTCAGACTCAAGTATCCTCCGTACGGAAAAATTGACGGGCTTTTGAAGTGGTTCTATCTGTAGGCCTGACTATTTAGCAAAAAAATTTAGTTTCAGATTTATTGGCATGTGGATTGCTTTGCTAGTGATGCCTTTAGTCACTTGGTGTGACTTTTGGAAGCGTCTTGCTGAACATCTGCCGTCAAGGTGAAAGGGTTTTTCCCATGAAACTAAAATCTTATCGAAATTATTGGTTGTTTTCTTGTTTTGCTGGTCTGTTGTTTACCAGTGCGTTATCGACCGCTGCATTTGCAGCGCCTGGCGTGAAGGTGAGCTTTTGTAATGAAAATGCGCAAAAGCTGTTCTTGGCTGTGGCCTATGAGGCGCAAAGTGGCGAGCCGTTAGTGTCAAGAGGCTGGTGGGTTGTTGATCCTGATAACTGTTCTGACGTGGAGTTGCCAATCATTGGCGATAAGCTATTGGTTTATGCTAATTCTGAAAATCAGTTGATGGAGTGGCGCGGCCAAACACAGCTTTGCGTCGATACGACCAATAAGTTTGATTTCACTAATGCCAGTGAGATAGCTTGTCAGGGCGGAACACTCGCACGCAGAAACTTTAAAGAGTTGTCCATGACGCGGCTTACAGCTTCAGCCAATGGCGGCACACCAAAGTATTCGTTTACCCAGAACGAGGCAACCCGCCTTGGCGATGCCCTCAGACTTTGTAACGATTCAGGAGAGACCATTTATTTGTCGTACTCGCAAAAAAGCTCACAAGCTTTGGCCCTAGCTGTGGCGGGATGGTTTAAGGTTCTGCCAGGTAAATGCCATGAGACGGTAAAAGTGGCAGATTCCGATGAGCTCTATTTGTTTGCGAGTAATGAACAAGGTGACAAACGCTGGAAAGGGGATATTCCTCTTTGTACTAATTCTTATGACGGATATTTATTCACAGAGCCTTCAACTATGACTTGTCACGGTAACAATGAAAGACGCCAACTTTTCAAAAAGATACCTATGAGCATGACTGGGGATTTTGAATATCATCTAAAGTCAATTGGTTCTGAAACGGCCAGATCAATGGTGGAGCTCTGTAACAAAGGCACCGAGAATATTGTGTTGGTGATTGCTTCGGC
>JBIJBX010000191.1:0-5024 GCA_044344995.1 Oligoflexales bacterium
TTAATCTGGCCAGCCAGAGCCTGGTTCTGCTTGGTGCTTGAGCTATCACCGCCGGGAATCGAGGAGGCTGTCTGGCGGATCTTAGTCAGCTGGCCGGTGATCACATTTGTTATTGATGATGGCACGCCGGCCATCTCAAACGACTCACTGACCATGATCAGTCCATTTAAAGCCAACGCGATCTGCGATTTCGGATTATCTGTATCAAAAACTTTGCCAACCACCTCCGCAAACTCGAGAGAGGCTGACGCCAGCGTAAGAATATTTCCTTGATAGCTTGAAATTTTTCCAGAGATACCTTGTATACCGGTACGAGAAGACTCCGCGCTACTAACACCGTCAATTAAAACGCCTTGCTGAAAGACAAGTGCTTCGACCAGATGAAGAAGAGCAAAAGAAATATGTGCTTTAGCATTATTAAATGATGTTGATGTTCGGTCCGGACAAAGGCTTGTATTACCATGTCTCTCATCAATCGATTGGGATAGTACATTCGCCCGATTGATAAATGGACAAAGAGCCTTAATACCCTTATCAAGGGCATTGAGAACTGACACATTTGCGCGCAGCGTGTCATTAACCTCGTTTGGAATGTAAACATTTGGAACGCCAATGGCTATCAATGAATCGTAGCTTGTATCAGTCGTGCCAAGGGCATCTTTATCAGCATCACTCAGACTTAGAATCAGGCAGCTTAGCTCGCCAAGTACGTTACTGGTTGACTGCGACTGGCCCCCGCTGCTTGATGTACTCTTGCAAGCACTTGACGAAGAGCTTCCTGAAGACGAACTAGATGATAGTGTCGATAATTTTCCAACTAGCTGAAAGATATCGATGCCTGCTTGGCTCAAATAAATATTGCCAAGCAATACACCCGCATCACCATTATTTTCAGCTCGACCATAGGCTTTATTGGCAAGTTTTTCAGCCTCAGAAAAGTCACCTTCATCGTATGCGTATTGCGCCCTCTGCAAAAGGCTCGCATAGGAGTCGTCTTGACTGCCAAACAGCTTATTAACGTTTGCGCTGCCGCAAGCTGCCAACATGAATCCAACCGCAATCAAATAAACCATACGCATTTTAAAACTCCTCTTCAAAGAACCGAGAAATTTAGTCGGCATAGTAAACAATCTTCTCATCGTCATCGGTTACGTGATACTTGTCGCGAAGCACTTTTCGGGCATACGACTTACTTTCTTTTATTCGCAGGATCTCTTGCGACAAACTGGCATTTTCGGCTTCAAGCTCAGAAACCCTCTCCTGCAAAATACTCTTTGACTTTGACAAGGAGAAATAGCGCGATATGGAAGTCTCACCTCGAAAGATGCCAACCGTAATCACTAATGTCGCAAAACCGTATAAAAATCCCGCGCCCCTTTCCAATAAGAAAGCGGCGACGCTGGTTCTTCTGGCCTGCCTTCGGGTGACCACAAACGACCTCGGCGCACAAATAAAGACGTTAATTGATTACTTTAATTATACCATCCAGAGGGCTGGTTTCATTAAGAGCTAGGTTCAAGATGATGGGGCTCAACGCGTCTAAGGCCCACATCCTTGAAACGCACCAATATTTTGGTCCTACCAAAATTTGACTCTACTTCCTCAACCGTGCCGCGCCCATAAGTCGGATGCGCCACTTTCATACCACGCCTTATGACTTGTTGGAAACTTTCTGAAAAATCACCCGATTCATCTGCGTAATCATAGAATTGCGATGAGTCGTCTGATTCCTCGCTAGATTTTGTGGCCAGTGGATTTTCGACACTCCCAGGAGGCGTCAAAATATTGACATATTCCGGCGGGAGCTCCCGCAGGAACCTCGAGACGTCATTGGCCTGGGTTTGTCCCCAGGTTCGACGCATGTAGGCCGCGGACAATGATAGCTTTTTCTTTGCCCTCGTCATCCCCACATAAAAAAGACGGCGTTCTTCTTCTAATTCCATTTTATCGTCACAACTATTAAAGTGCGGCAGAAGTCCGTCTTCCATGCCCACAAGAAAGACACGCTCAAATTCCAAACCCTTTGCCATGTGCAGAGTCATGAGGTTTACGCCACCGGGCTCACCCTCCACGTCACTAGCCAGCATGACTGACTGCAGCCAGTCTGTTAATGTCGCGCCAGGAGTCTCGTCCACATATTGAGTGATTGCACTTGCAAGCTCCATGACGTTGTCTTGTTTGTCTTCGCTTTGATCGGGGTATTTTTTGGCAAGGTACGGCAAATAATTGATGCGGTCTAACAAGGTCTCAATAAAGTCTGACAGAGTCTCCTCAGCCAAAGTGCGCTTTAAATCTTCTATAATTTCTAGAAAACCCGCGAGCTTCGCCGACAGTCGCGGCAGGGACTCGACAGCGAGCTCTCTTGCCGCCTCATAGGCTGACAAACCTTTATCCCGGCCGCGATTGACAACGGCTAATTCAGCCGTATCACCAAGGCCTCGCGCAGGAGTATTCATCGCCCTAAAAAAACTTACATCATCCCTTGGGTTAACGATTAGCTTGATGTAGGCCAACACATCTTTGATCTCAACTCGATCATAAAACCGGACGTTGCCAAAAATTCGGTAAGGAATTTTTTCTTTCCGCAAAGCATCCTCAAGGACCCGGCTTTGGCTATTGGTTCGGTAGAATACGGCGACATCATCGTAATTAAAATCATGCCGCTCAGACCTCACGGTTTCAGCAAGCCACACTGCCTCAAACTCGCCATCCGTTTCATATCTAAAATCAATCAAGTCACCCGGCGCATTATCCGTTCTAAGAGTTTTTTCTGCCCGCTTTGTATTGTTCGCCACCACAGCGGCGGCCGCATTCACAATATTTGAGGAACATCGGTAGTTCTGTTCAAGCTTGCAAACTTTCACATTCGAATACATTTTCTCAAAGTCAATAATGTTAGCTGGGACCGCGCCACGCCAGCTATAAATGGATTGATCATCATCCCCAACCACAAAAAGATTGCGATGCTCGCCAGCAAGTAAACGTAAGAGCTCGATTTGAGGCTTGTTGGTGTCTTGATACTCATCGACCAAAATATACTGATAGCGAATTTGCATCAATTTTCGCACCCGCTCATTGGTGCGTAGAAGCAAAACCATATTCATAATTAGATCACCGAAGTCCATGGCATTGGCAAGGGCCAGCGCCTCCTGATAGGCCGCATACACATCAACGCCCGCGGTAGGCATGAATTCCTTGAAGGCCGTCTTGTGCGTATCCCTGTCTTGCGGGAACAAACCTAGCGTCTTGGCATGGTTGATCGCATAGCGAAATTCGGCGGCCGTAGTTTCCTTGTCGAGGCGAATATTGCCTCTTTGCATGATTTTCTTGATAACGGAATTTTGATCCGTATCGTCATAAATCGTAAAATCCGAGGTGAATCCCAGCTCTGGGCCGAATTCTCTAAGCCATTTGGCACAGGCCGAGTGGAAGGTTGAGATCAGGGTTTTATCCGCCACCGGGCAAAGTCCAAGGACTCGTCCACGCATTTCACTGGCGGCTTTATTCGTAAATGTTAAAGCCAATATTTGCCAAGGTGACACACCTAGATCAATCAGCCGGGCTATTCGTACTGTGATGATGCGCGTCTTGCCACTACCCGCCCCAGCAAAAACTACGGCGGGTCCATCTTGATGCAGTGCAGCTTCCTTTTGCGCAGGATTCAATCTTTCTATTAGATCCAAACTCAATTTTTTTCGCCCTGCATCCAAAAATATAACTGAAAATAATAATGCTGTTTATAAATTCATTTTCGGCTGATTATTCAACCGTGACTGATTTTGCCAAATTTCTTGGCTGGTCAACATCTGTTCCACGCTTAACCGCCACATAATATGACAGCAGTTGCAATGGAATCACACTTAGCACGGCTTGCAATGCGGAGTCATTGATCGACGGACACGGGATAAAATCGGCACAAAGACCTTTTAGTCGATCATCCTGTAAGTCGCCCACACCTATTATTTGGCCCTCACGCGCCCTGACCTCTTCCACGTTGGAGATCATTTTCTCATAGTGGTGGTCTTGTGGCGCGACTGCGACAACTGGCATATGCCGATCAATCAGTGCAATAGGGCCATGTTTCAGTTCACCGCCCGCGTAACCCTCTGCATGAATATAAGATATCTCTTTGAGTTTTAGGGCACCTTCAAGGGCGACCATGTAACTTGGCCCACGGCCTATAAAAATGAAGTTTGGCGCCTCGTAAAATCTGGTAGCGACTTCCTCAATGATTCCAGCCGCATTAACGGCTCGGTCAACCGCACTCGGCAAATGCTTCAGGGATTCGATCGCCGCCTGATAGGTGGCTGGTGGCAGCTTGCCAAGTTTTTTACCCACAGCCAGTCCAAAAAGATAGTGACACAAAACCATGCTAGTAAACGCCTTGGTTGATGCCACTCCTACTTCCGGCCCAGCCTCCATATACAACGTCGATTGCGATGCCCTTGGAATACTCGAAAATCTAACATTACAGACAGCGAATGTCTGACAGCCCATCTTGGCGGCGTGCTTGATGCAGGCTAATGTATCGGCCGTCTCACCAGACTGCGTTACTGCGATGACAAGGGTGGACGAGTCCAGGTAAGGATCGCGGTAGCGAAATTCACTGGCGAGTTCGACAGAGACCGGTACTCCAACATGCTGCTCGACCGAATATTTTGAAATCAAAGCCGAATAGTACGCGGTGCCGCAAGCGACATAAACAATGCTTTTAACGCGGGCCAGATCTATGCCATCAAGGCCCAGCTCCTTGCCGTCAATTTCTCCATCTTTCGTATTTACAAGGCGGCCTATGATGTTCGCCATCACCGCGGGCTGCTCGTGAATCTCTTTAAGCATGTAGTGTCTGTAACCCTGTTTTTCTGCACTTGCTGCCGTCCAGTTTAAAACTGAGGGTGCTCTCGTAATTGGCTTTCCGTTAAATCCCCACATTTCGACCCCGGACTTGGTCAGACGGCTCATTTCCCCGTCGTTGAGAAAAATCACGGTTTTGGTTAGCGGAAGAAGGGCCAAGGCGTCACTTG
>JBIJBX010000192.1:0-5014 GCA_044344995.1 Oligoflexales bacterium
GCTTTTTTTTATCATTCGCACCGTACGGCACGAGTGCGGATAATTTGCTTGATCACGGTAGCTAGATCAGCTGAATCGGCAATCTCGACCTTCCAGCGCTGGCAAATGGAACCGCTGGAGTCAACACAGGTGGGCACCACTTTACTGGTTACCGCATCCGCAAGTGATACACGTCCCGATCGACCAAAAATATCCGCCAAGTAATCATCAAAATTTGTATAACGCTGAGCATTGTAATAATGTGCAGGACGACTGCGCTGCTCCCAACCTGTCAGCATACTCTGATGCAAGGACTCGCGCTGCGCGCGGGTCTGCGAATTGGTTATAAAAACCGTGATAACCTCGACGCCAGCGGCGTGAAGAGCTTTAGCTCGTGCTGCAACATCGGCTGGGTCACGGTCCGTAGGCTCGCCGTCTGTCACCAAGACCGCAACGCGCGATCTTTCATCCGCTGCTGGTGATAACGAGAACAGATCCGACACCGCGTTGATCGCTGACCCATAGGGTGTGGCGCCCATCGGCTGACGGGTAAATCGCAATGCGGACTGGATGGTCAGGCGATTTTGCTGGAGCGGTCTTGTTCCAACCCAACCATTGGTGGCCATCTGCACGTTTTGGACTGCATTATTAGCCGCGGGAAAGCCCACGATAGAAATATTACTAGCCGCCGCCGGTGATTGATCGCGGACCGCAACATCCGCTAAAAGATCAAAGGCAGCTAAAACGGCTTTCTCGCGATTTGTTTCACTTGAGCATGAATAGATGTCCGTGTCCTGAAAGCGACCTGATTTGCTCGCGCCTGGGCAGTCGGTCACTGAGTTAGAGCTTGAGTTGTCGATCAAGAAAGCCAGGTTAGCGCCAATGGAGCGTTGTGATGGCTTACAAATTGGTGCTTCGCTTGAAGGAGTCGTTGGGATCGGTGATTGCTGCTGAACCGTATTGGTTTTGGATTTGCCTCGACCCAGGCCGACGAAATCAGCGCCTCCGCATCCAACAATAAAAAACGTCGGTAGTGTGATGACTACCGACGGAAAATAACGCTTAAACATAGATGCCCCCACAGCCACAGCAAGTTACACAATCAACATCAGCAATAGACAGCATGATTTTCATGCCAACTAGGGGGAATTTAACATTTATAAAAAAATTGTCAAGATTCTATGGATTTTATTAAATTTTAACGGGTCACAGCGCTCGCCGGCCGCGGTGGTAGCGGCGTTACCCCAGAGATATCATTAGGAAAACTACTATTAAACGACCACGATTCGACCGTTCGATCGGCATTCCAATAGAATTTAACCTCTTTCGTATAGCTAGGGCTGAACAGGCGGTACTTGTAGAACCCATACGTCCAAGCCGGTGTGCCATCACTGGATCCCACGAACTGGGGGTCCCCGAGCATCACCTTGACCTGCTGCTGGTCTGTCCTGCCCTTCTGAATCCAATCAAGCCTCGAATTGAACTCCCGCCCCGATGTCACACAACTGCTAACACCGATTAAAACTGCGGGTAAAAACATCATCCTGTAACGGCCTATATTTAGCATCTGATTGAACCCCTTCCAACAAATGACCCTGATTTTTAATCAGATCATCTTAGAAAAAAAAACGCGCCGTCACAAGTGCGGCGCGTCAAAAATTCGGAGGAGTTTAACGTTGATACTGCTGACCGTTTAACCAGCCATCTCAACCTGACGACCAGTGGTCGTCGTATTAGTCGTAACTGTTGACTGCCCAATTGTTTGTTGCAACTGGAATGTCAATAGGGACTTTGGAATCCAGAATAGCGCCGACAACTCGGAGATAAGATTACGACGAGAATCAACTCGCCCCATTTCATCCATGAGTAGATTTTTTGGAGCTAGCAGGTTTGCTACGAATAGCAACTGCTCGTAACCCAATAATTTCTCATCGGCAGCGCCAAGCTCAGAAAAGCGAGTTCGCTCGGCCTCAAAAAGAATCCTTGCAAGGTCTTTCAAAACACTCATACGAGTTTGTGCTTTGAGATCACCCTTACGGTAGTTAATCACATAGTGACCCGGCTTTGTTCGGAGGACGCGACTGAGACGATCGATCATTTCAATTGGCTGCATCTGTACAAATGGAAAGTACCGAACCACTTCAGGGAGATAAAGTGGTGCAGTTGTGAATTGGCTCTGAGCGTGTAGTTGCGTAACAAATGCTTCAACTCGCTGACGGGCAGCGGTCATCGCTGTATCACCTGCTTCGCGAGCCTTGCCAATAACCGTACGGAAGTTGCTGCTTTCGTTGTACTCAAAGAAAGCTTCATCTAATCCAGCCGCACCCGATGCGAGATCATGGATGAGAGCCGCTTCAACCTTTAGGGTATCTGCCAGGCGAGCCAGGGAGAATACACTGCGAACGCTTTTTTCGCCGCGCTTCCAGTGGCTACAATCCGAAGGATTAAATTCGAGAATGTTGCCGATTTCCTGATCGTTCACTTTCTTGTTGCCGCGCTGGTGCATTAGCACCTTCTGGCAAAACTTGAACAACTGGATGGAATTCGGGAATTTAACCGTTTCAGAGCGTTTCATGGCCTCTCCCCCTAACGTTACGACACGGACGCACCGGACACCTGTTTTAAGACTCCGGGGCTCGGATCTGAGATAATATTTTGAACTCGTTGGTATACTTTAACTATATCCGGCTGCTGGTTTTTATGTCAAGAAACTGCCCGGCAAATACTGCCCATAAACGATTTGACGCAGGTTTCACGGCTTTTGACCTAGCAAAACCATTGTGCCACTAGGTTTATGGCCGAAGCCATCCCTGGCCACCTCAACTCGCCATATTCACTACGCTTATAAATATTTTTTGCCGCTCACCTAAGGCATTTACCAAATTTTAAAAAACATGGACTTCACCAATAAACCTCGTAACACAGCGGAAATTGGCGAAATTAAAAATTACTGTCAGGAAATATGGGCGATATTTGGCAACTCTTTTTGGATAAAAAAATCGCGATGATAAAAATCATCGCGAGCTGAATCTATTTTTTGTAACAAAGACGTTCTTCACAAAAATCAATGCGAGAAAAAAATTAAACAGACGCTTGCGGCTGGAGTAATGTTTTCGTCGTTCGCCAAACTATTGCAATGGATACAGCAAATAGACCCACACGCAGGGCTGAGAATTTTTCCAACACATCAGTGATAGTGATTAAAGCTGAGAGCGGATTAAATTCCCCAGACGATCCTGCGTTCCAAGCTAAAACGCCGGCCCACGCGAGGATGAAGACGGACGTAGAACCAACAAAAATATCTGCGCCAACGCCGGCAAAAAATCGCCAAAAACCAACATACCAGCGCGTCGTTTGACGATGGCGCAATTGAGTAGCGACGCTATGAGGAGCATACGCAACCTGCGCCTGCCTTGCCACGGATACATCCTGACGTGTAGTTGAGAAATTAGAAGCGGTTGATTCGTTCGACGGCCTGACTTGAGGCGTCACGGAGCGTAAATTGCCAAGCCCAATGCCTTCCGACAATGGACGAATACGAATTTGTGGCTCTTGATGACCGTGCTTCACGTTGTACCTCATCAGGGAGACTGCTGAATCTCCCTTTAACTTAGGTCACCCGTGCGACCGCGTCAACAGAAGCCTTTATATCTCCGGCAGAGGCTGTTTTCTCAAACAACTCAATACTTGCTCTTTTGCGCTGGACTTCAGCTGCTTTTCTCTCTGAATTGCGCTCGCCATTTGTATCAACTAACCGCTCGATCGTCTTGATCGCCGCGTCAAATTCAGCCTTGGGAAGACGCAAAAGTTTGCCTTTAAGAGCCAAAACTTGCGACGATTTTTGATCCAACATGCCAAGATCCATGCAGTCTCTTTCAATAGAATCAAAATAGAACCAGAGGTCCTCGAGATTGATTCCTTTTGTTGAGTCTGCTGCCACGGCGCGCCCCCAGTGTGATGCCTTATGTCAGTGGGTTCGGCGGTTTACGTCAAAACTTTAGACAGGGTGTCAAAACGAGTAACACCCTAAAGCCCCAAATTTCCTAGTTTTTCCTTGCATGATCAGTGGGTTGCATATTAAGGTCTTGGGGGCGTTGAGCGCCTTGTTTTTGAAACATTGGAATCTAAAAGCCGCCCAGTTGTCAGCGGAATTGAGAAATAATTATGCGTAATATCGTCCTCACCAACTCATTAACCCGACGCAAAGAGCCGCTGGCACTCCTAAATCCTGACTCAAAGCACGTTGGCATTTACGCCTGTGGCGTCACAGTTTATGACGACTGTCACATTGGCCACGCCATGCAGGCCATTTACTTTGATATTTTGCGGTCCTACCTGAAATATTGTGGATATAACGTCACGTATGTTCGCAACTACACCGACGTGGATGACAAGATTATTAACCGCGCCCGCGAAAAAGGCATAAGTCCGGCGAAACTCGCAGCCGAGATGATTGATGGTAGCATCCGTGATATGGCTGCAATTGGTGTAAAGCCCGCAGACTTCGAACCTAAAGTTTCCGAAAATATTCCTGAAATAATTGCCATGATCGAACAATTAATCGCGAATGGTTACGCTTACTCTACTAAATCTGGCGACGTCTATTACCGCGTGCGCAAAAAATCCGATTACGGAAAATTATCTAATCGCAAACCAGACGAGCTGAAATCTGGCACGCGCGACATCGTCGCGGGCGAGAAAGAAGACGAGCTTGATTTCGCTCTCTGGAAAAACGACTCCACGCCCGATGCATCGTGGCAAAGCCCCTGGGGCGTAGGTCGTCCAGGTTGGCACATTGAATGCTCGGCAATGTCGTGCAAACATCTGGGCAAATCCTTTGAAATTCACGGTGGCGGGCGGGATCTTATATTCCCACACCACGAAAATGAAATTGCTCAGTCTGAAGCTGCCAACGGCGCGCAGTATGCTAGCATCTGGATGCACTCAGGACTTTTGACTATCGAGCAACAAAAGATGTCCAAAAGTTTGGGTAATCACATCACCATTAAGAAATTCTTGAGTGAATGGCCCGCCG
>JBIJBX010000194.1:0-4951 GCA_044344995.1 Oligoflexales bacterium
CGCTTTTGTTGAGTTGGCACCAGGAATTGAGGGCATGATTCACATCAGCGAACTTGCCGACGGCCAAGTCGCGAAAACTGAGGACGCCGTAAAAGAAGGCGACGAGGTTGAATTTGTGGTTCTAGCCACTGATGCCGACGAGCGTCGTTTCTCCCTCAGCCGCAAGGCTGCCATCAAGGGCTTGGACGGTGAAGAGCTGAAACAATACATTGGCGCCGCTTCGGGCTCCAAAACGGCGTTCGCTGAAGCATTCACGCGCGCGCAAGGAACAAACAGCTAAATCATCAATAGCTCGTGCTTGCCACGGCTAGATGACGATTTTTCTTTGTCCTGATAAAATAATAACGGAGGCGGGTGATAATCTGCCTCCGTTATTTGCGTTTGGGCGCGTATAAATCTTAGATTTTACTACCAGGCGCTAAGAAGGGTTTAATGGAGAGATCAATTCGGATTCTGCACATGGACAGTGCCCTCACTTGGGGCGGAGGACAGAGTCAAATTAGCACTTTGATCCGCGAATCAAAGCATTTACCTCTTCGGCATCACCTCGCGTCACCCAAGGGTAGCAAATTATACTCAAAGGTGCGTTCCGACCTGGGTGGTTATATTCCTCTCACAAGAAATCTCATCGCTGGCCTCGTGTCGTTAGTGGCTATCCGTAATTATTGTTTAAAAAACGAAATCCAAATTATTCACGCTCATTGCGGCAAAAGTCATACGTTCGCCTATTGGCTGAAACGAATTTTCCTGCCCAACATCATCCTCGTTGTTCACCGCCGCATACCCGCGAAGGTACGTTCAAACATACTTTCGCAAAAAAAGTTTCTAGACCCGGTCGTCAATCACTTTGTCTGTGTTTCAAATTATATTAAGGGTGTACTCATGAGTGCCGGGGTCGACAGCAACAGAGTCTCGACCATCCGCAGCTCTAAAAAGAAATTTGCCGCCACGCCATCAGATAAATTAAACGCCCGCGCAACACTCCTTCGCTCCCCTGGAGTGGCGCCTAATGGGGAATTTTTTATTTTATCTGCCTCACGCCTAGTTCCCGACAAAGGACTTTTTATATTGATCGAGGCGTTTCGAAAGTTTGTTCGGCTATTCCCTCAAGCACGACTATTGATTGCCGGAGAAGGTGAGCTTGAAGAGGCTCTCAAAGTTGCGGCAAGATCATTGTCAGAAGCGGGTCACATCTCGTTCATGGGATTTCGTAAAGATGTCCCGGAACTTTTGTTGGGTGCTGATGTCTTTGCCATCCCCAGTCTTTCGGAAGGACTCGGCAGCACGATTGTTGAAGCCATGTTTGCCAGAACCACGGTCATTGGCAGCTCTGTCGAAGGAATCCCAGAACTCATACAACATGGTAAAACTGGCATTTTGGTCCCGCCAGCTGACCCCACTGCCTTGTGCGAGGCATTTTTACGTCTAGCTGAGAACCCCGAGGAACGCGCGAATTTGGCAACCCATGCCCACGCATGGGCACAAGAAGCTTGCGGCGCTGAGATCATGGTGCAAAAGACCTTCGATTTATACAAAATGCTTGTTTCATCTTAATTGCCTGTAATTATTGGTTTTTTTAAACACTGCCGCTCGACTCCCACACCCACCTATCATCGCTGCTATGGATCCCATACAATAATGAAGGGGCACAGTTCATATAAGTGGGCGCCCCATTTCGAATAACAAACAAAGCACCTTGGAGTCGTTAGCACCTTGAGCCTCAAAGTCACCATCTCCCGCCTGATCGCATTCGACGCGTTTGTCGAAGTGATGGAGAATAATCGCAAGCCTGAAGAAGCCCTTGAGGAACTCTACACAAAAAATCCCAAGGATCTAAAACGAATTGATCGCAATCTCACGAAAGAGATTCTTTACGGTGGCCTACGTTGGTACAAAAAAATCTACTGGATCCTGCAGCACACTTCAAAAAAACGCGATCTCAAAACCGTCAGCCCACACGTCAGGGCATCACTGATTCTTGGCACGTATCAAATTTTTTATATGGACCGCATTCCTGATCGTGCTGCGGTCAATGAAAGCGTCGAATACGTCCGAGCCAAAGGCGAGGCCTCGGCAGTACCATTTGTTAACGGCATGTTACGGCAGATCGCAAGACGCGCCGAATACTTCACCAAACCTGATAAAAAAACGAAGCCCGTCGACTACCTGGCCTTGCAGTTTTCCCATCCAGACTGGCTAGTCCGCAGGTGGCACAAGCGCTTTAATTTTGAACGCATGGAAGCCATGCTAGCGGCGAACAATCAGCCACCCCCCATCTACATCCGAACAAATTCACAAAAAACCCTGCCGCAGGATCTTCAGGAATCTCTGCTCCGCGATGAGCAGACACAATCTGAAAAAGGCAGTTTGAAAGGTTGCATTTCCCTCAAAAAACACCCTGACACATCCGCGGAAAGCTTATTTGCAAAAGGTTTTTATACCTTCCAAGATCAAGCCTCTCAGCTTATTCCCCATCTGTTGAAACTTGAATCTGGTCAAACAATTGTAGACGCGGCAGCCGGTCCGGGCGGGAAATTGACGCATATCGCTGAACTGGGCGGGGACCGCATAAAACTGACAGCCGTTGAAAAAAATGAACGGCAAATGCAACGAGCACAAGAAACCGCGACGCGGCTGGGCTCGCATGCAAGAATCGATTGGGTATTAGATGATTTCGCAAATTATCAGCCATCGTCACCCGTTGATTGTGTTTTACTCGATGCCCCATGCACTGGGCTTGGAGTTCTCCGTAGGCATCCGGAGGCAAAATGGCAAAAGACCGAGGCTGGTATCCTCGAATTACAAAAAAAGCAGCGTGAATTGATCAAACATGCTTTCGACATACTTAAACTTGGGGGCGAGCTTATTTATTCAGTCTGCAGCTTCGAACCCGAAGAAACGGAAGAACATCTGAAGTGGCTTGAATCGGAGATGCCCGGTAAGTTCGAAGTAATCACTCCAGTGTCAAGGCTGCCGGACTATTTCAAAAAGTATGTCACTAGACAAAATGTGCTACTCATCTTTGCCGGCAATCAGGATGACATGGACGGCTTCGGGGCGTTTATTATCAGGCGGAAAGGCTAAAACCATGCTGAGATCAAAGGTGATTCAACGTCTTTTGGCCATCTTTTTCATTCTTTCTATCCCGCTAGCGTTCGCCCATAAATCCGAAGGTTCCAGCGATGAAAAGTCTTTACAGGAATTTCCGGATTTTCCGAGCCTGCGGACTGAAGTCTTGGCAAAATTTGGCGCTGCCTCAAAACGCATCTGGCTGGCGACAGATTTCTTGACTGATGCCGAGATCGTATCCTCTTTGTTTATCGCCCAGTACCGCAAGGTCAGTATCTCTGTGCTTCTTGGCAAGGATCGAGCGACCAACATTCTCTCGCGTCTAAACTACCTGAAACAAGTTAATATTCCCGTAGCACTAAGACCCAAGGAATTCTACGCAAAGTATCCAACCATTCTCCTCATCGACAATCAACTGTACGGGCTCTCCATACCGTTGGACTATATGACGCGCACATCTCGATCAAGTCTTGAGCCCCTCGGCGCCGAACACCTGCAAGATTTTGAATCAAGATTTAATGCAGCTGCAAAACTCCAAAATGCGCCCAAGATGGCGCCCTTGCCGCAGGTTGGCCGCTCACGGCCCAATTCCAGGTATTATAAGATCACCGAATCAAAGGGCACGCCCCCCCCGTCAACACCTTCACAAAACAACTCAGGAGCGACCCGAAGCGGCAACAGCTCAGGTTCCGACGTCGAATCGGGACAACCCGCCAAGCCAAGCTCTTATCAGAGCAAGACCAGCAGTGAGGGCACTTCTGGACAGAACGCCTCCTATCGCTACCGCTCCGGCCGGCAAAAAGCCCCTGAAGGCATACCAACTCGCCTACCCAAAACAACCCTACGCCAAGAGCTCCAGCGAGAGCGAGAACGCATGCGGAATAATGATCAGGAGCAGGGCTCCCCTGCGGAATAATTTAAATTTGTGATAGAATTAAGGTCTGGGCAAAGACCTAAGTTTTTTTTACCATGCTGATACTGAGGAGAGGGTCGATGTTTGAGTTGGTTCAAAAACGCGTTCTCACGTTACGAGTAGCACTCGTGCTGTTGGCCTGCGTATCGTTTACTGCATGCGTCAGAAGTTGCGGCAGCGAACGAGGTTCTATGCCGCCTGAAAAAGTCGTTGAAGCGTATCTCAACACCGCCTTTAACATGAAAAATCTCGCTGAACGCGAAAATCTCATACAGTACACCACCGGCCGTTTGAAAGACGCTATTGTCTCCGCATCTGACGAAGTCGTGGTCAACGCTTATATTAACCGGCACTATGAGCTGGAAGCATACTCCGTAGTTGAGCGTCGGGATCGAACCCCGCGAGAGACTGAAATTACATTTCGACTTAAGTACAAAGATTTAGGTTCTGCCGAGCAGCGCCCCAAAGATACCGCTGGAGCTCCCACCGTGGAGACTGAAAACTCGGTGGCGCTAATTAAAGAAAAAGGCGCATGGTTCATCAGGGATGTCATCGGTGCCAAGACCCGCATCGACTTCCCAGTCTCAGTTGAGTCAGAGATCAGAGCTAAGCCGGGCGTTATTAGTGAGCCAGATCTATCCAATTCGCCTTGATATTCATTGAAGCGAAGTAAACCCTATGCGCTGTGGCGAACTTCGTATTCGCCCAGTGTCGTGACTTGCTCCAAGAAGCCAAAATCGCCTTTTCCCAACGTGGGTTTGCGTCCACGTTTGGATACACGGAACTGACTCACCACCTTGCCACCCTTACCAACTTGCACGACTTTCACCCGGTAATCAACCGCCAGTTCACGGAAAGATTTCCGAATTTCGCTTGAAACTTCCAAATTGCGGATCCAGTCCGCACAGTCACCGAAGGAAGCGAACTTATACAGCTCCTGTAAAACTTCGCGCCCCAAGTGTTTGTGCC
>JBIJBX010000196.1:0-4940 GCA_044344995.1 Oligoflexales bacterium
GAGCATCTTAAAGGATTCGAAGAGCCGTTAGCAATCTTACTCACAAATCATCATTGGGAAAGTCCTTGTGGACGGGTGATTTGGGATCTCCGCGAAGGTGATTTTCTTGAGGTCATCGATCGTGAGAATAATGTTCCCGAATTAGTTTTTTATGATCCATATTCGCCAGCTGTAAATCAAGAGATGTGGACCCTTGCATGTTTCAATAGACTACATGCGCACTGTGCAAGACCCGAAAGTGTTTTTGGCACGATGCTCTATACCTACTCCGTAGCAACTCCTGTAAGGGCTGCAATGTTACTTTCAGGTTTTTTTGTAGGACACGGAATTGCAACCGGCCTGAAGAATGAAACTACTCAGTTTTCGACTCGGCTTGATGCGATTACGGCCCCCCTGAGTAAGGCATGGTTTGGCCGTTGGGTTCGATCCCAAGCTCAGTTGCCTTACGATGCAAGCCTTGCGGACGCAGACTTGTATCGGGACCTAATCTGTGGGCACAGCCAGATGGCGCCCTGGAGGGCTCTGAGCGGTGAGCTTATTAAGGCCGCCTTTCCTGGGAAAAAATGGATCGAAGATTCCTCTGAGCAGTCGGAGATCTCGGAAGTTCTATAAATATTCGAAAGGATATTTTGCGCGCTGAATTTCATCCACCACAAAAGCTAGTAGAGCGTTAGAGACAAGATAGGCTGGTGGCAGGTGAAACTTGTCCATCAAAAAGACTCCTGTGGAAGGGGCGTTAAGGGCTTTAGTCTTGACCGGTGTGAATTCCAGGATTTGATGAATTAGCGCCATGATGAATTGATTGTCAGGGCGCCCGCCTGATAAGCTGTTAAAGCAGCTTTTGACGAATCAATGATCAAGCAGGTGAGGTCCCCAATTTCCAATCGTATAGATCAGCATGAAGTTATCTCAAGTCTCAAAATGAAGCCACACCCTGAGGGTGGTTTTTATTCGGAGACATATCGTTGTAGTGACTCTGTAACGCTTGATAAAATGGGTCATCGTTCACTGGGGACAAGTATTTATTTTCTTCTCGGCAGAGGAGAAGTTTCCCTCTTTCATCGTCTAGCATCTGATGAAATATGGCACTTTCATCAAGGTGACAGCATCACGGTTGTGATGCTTAAACCTAATGGCTCAATAGAAAAAGCAGTTGTTGGTCCCGTTGGCAGCGGTGACGCAAGACCCCAAGTGATAATCCCCAAAGAAACATGGTTCGGAGCAATTCATGAGAGTGACCGCACTTACGGGTATACCCTTGTCGGTTGCACGGTCAGTCCAGGTTTTGAGTTTGCTGACTTTGAGATGGCAACCCGTACGGGTTTATTAGAGGAGTTCAAGGGAGCTCGGTCACAAGCCATCGATTTGATTTTAAAACTTACAAAACCTTGAGCCAACTGTTGGGGGCATCCGTGTTTCCCGCCTGAGATGCTGTTAAAAGTACGCAGGAATTTGGCTGGTGGCGGCACAAATTATTGTGAAGCTAGAAAAGCTTTTAATTTTCGAGGATAGTCTGTGATGATTCCATCCACTCCGAACCTCAAAGCCAGTACCCACTCTGATTCCGTATTCAAAGTCCATGGGTGAACTTGAATTCCCATGGAGTGGCATTCCTGGATAAGTACTGTCGTCACTAAAGAAAAATTTGGGGAAGCCATATAAGCGCCCAACTCTTTTGAAGTTTTGCAGATAGAATCAGGTTTTTCAAAAAGAGCCGAAAGTTTCAGCTTGGGCTCCATCTTTTTGGCCTCTCTTAAAGTTCTAAAATCAAAACTTTGCAGCACGCTATTGCCTATTTGATTGTATTTTTTCAAAAGCCTCACGATAGCTGCCACAAATTTTTGAGGAGATGGCTCGAGATTTGGTTTGGGTGCAGTCATTTTAGTTTCGATATTCAGTTTTATTTTTTGATGGGGGCTTTTGGAAGCCCAAATTAGGACTTCTTCCAAGGTGGGTATTTTTTGACCGGGAAAAGCCACCTGTTCTTTGAATTTAGGGTTGGGAATGCTTCCGCAATCAAACGTCTTAAGTTCTTTCAGTGAGAGCGTTTTGATGGGCAACAGCTTTGATGGGAGCTTCTTTTGGGAGTCCAGACATAAATCCATCGATACGCTGGGATCATGAGAGACCACCGGAATGTTCTCTTGAGTGAGGACAAGATCTAACTCCAACCAATCCGCTCCTGATTGGAGTGCCTCTTGAAAAGCTACTAAAGTGTTTTCTGGGTGAGTGCCCCTGGAGCCTCGGTGCCCGTGAATTTCTGGTTTAGCCTGAATCTTATTAGCTGCCATCAACGTTGTGGTTGAGTACAAGAATAGCGAGATAGACATGATGAAAATGGAAAGCATGAGATTTTTCAAAGGGATTCCTTTAGTAGGATTTCTTTTATAATAGGTCTTGTTGGAGAAGATGGATTTTAAATTCCAGGGAAGCCCTGTTTATTGATTTCGGATATTAGCGGTTGAAAGGGGAAGCAGATACAAAAACAAAACGTTCACCCTCTATAGACATTTTTATCGGAGACACCCTCCTTATTGAGTATTGTCTTATCAGTGGCGCATTTTATAGGCAATCAGGTGCCTTAGCCACTATCTTAAACACTGGGAATTTCTGCGGCCGTTCTGATTGGGCGACAAATCAGAAGGTGAGTCTTCTTGGTTTGGATTGCGCAATTGGCAAAGTGAATCGTGGCGATGTCATATACGACATATTTCTCATAGATAAAAAATCCCTATTTTTTAGTGACCAACTTGGCGTTATCGGCTTTCGCTCGTCTTTAATTCGACCTGAGAAGCTAGATACGAGTCATCCTTATGTCAAAAAGTAGATCCCAATTGGGGAGGTTTTTGTATACGGCTCAAATTATGGAATGCTTGCGACAGGTGTGATTGTGGGCTAACGGTGGCACGGAATATGCTTCATTTGTTTACGGATTGTACCGTTTTTTAATAAACCCAAAGGAGAGAGAAATGACGCTAGAAGAAAAACCAACTAGGAATGTGCAAGAATCAACAAATGTAGGTAGCTCGATGGTCCAGGAAGTTAAGGACGCCATCTCCCACGCTCTTGGGTCAAAAATTCGCGACCTATCAGTCAGCGTAAAAGGTGAGGATGTAACGGTTCTTGGGAAAGTGGAAGAGGCATCGCAAATTGCAACAGTTACATCCATTGTTGAGCGCATTAAAGGGGTGAAAGGCCTCGATAACAGAGTGACGGCAGAATCATCTGGGAAGATGCCGGCGGAAAAAGCAATGTCGACGCCTTCTGCAAAGGTACCGGCGGAGAAAACAATGTCGACGCCGCCTGTTGGAATGAAAAAAGAAGCCTCGCAGCACGAAGCATCTAGCCGCGGATCTGGTTGTGGTTGATACTAATTGGTCGGCCCAATGTTGGGTCGACCGTTACTACATTGAGTGCCTTTTTTGGCATTTGGGAGGTTGAGATGCTGTATTACTCACTGTTATTTTTAATATTGGCAGTCATTTCAGGGGTGTTTGGTTTTAGCGGCGTTGCAGGCACTGCTGCATGGATTGCTCAGGCGCTTTTCTTTTTATTTTTGATCGGTCTCATTGTTACAGCAGTCTATAATCTGACGCATAGGAATCAGAAGACCTGATACGATCTCTTTTTGATGGCACTTGACCACAGGCGTGTTTGTGGTTGCTACCAAAGTTTATAAAAACCCCAAAGCTTTCGCTTCGAGGGTTTTATGTCTCTTATCAGATGATTAATTGCGAATTGCAATATAAAGGCCAAATTCTTCTGATTAAACTATAAAAAAACTCAAGTCAGTGCTAACGTCTTAAGCTCTCAAAAATATTTGAATTGCTGATCGTTAGGGCCAATGACTAGTGAGTAAACTATGAATTCTAAAAACCTATTGTCTGAGACTATTGAGCGCCGAGGCATTGAACGTGTTATCACGGGAAACCGCCTTGACCAAAATTCATGGCATAATTTTCCTATTTGGAAGGTCTTTTTATCGGTGTCCGATGTGTTGCTTCGTGGACGACGTGGTGTAATAACAAATCTGACGAGAGAATTTTCAATTAAAAGCCTTATTTTATTGGTATTTTATATCATCACAGCCGAAGGTTCTTTCTCTGCGCCATTGGTGTCAAAAGATCTTCTGCTTTTTTATCAGGATCTTCATCAAAATCCTGAACTTTCCTTAAAAGAAGAGCGAACTGGAGCAGCTCTGGCAAAGGGTCTCGAAAAAGAGGGTATGAAGGTGACGTATCCATTTGCCGGAACTGGGGTTGTCGGTGTTTTTAAAAATGGCTCAGGAAAAACGGTGCTCTTAAGAACAGATCTCGATGCGCTTCCTATTATTGAAGAAACGTCACTGCCTTATGCGTCCAAAAAGAAGGCAATCAATAAGTCCGGCAGGGAAGTTGGCGTCATGCATGCTTGTGGTCACGATATCCATGTGACAAATCTCTTAGGTACTGTTCGGAACCTTATAAAATATAAGAACCGCTGGCAGGGTACGCTAGTTGTCATTGGACAGCCGGCCGAAGAGATAGGGCAGGGTGCCGATCAAATGATTGCAGGCGGGTTATTTAAGAAATTTCCAAAACCTGATTACGCCCTTGCGTTTCATGTTGACGCAAGTCTCGCCACAGGGAAAGTTTCGTACGTATCAGGCCCAGTAATGGCGGCCGCAGATTCTGTTGAAGTGACATTTCTTGGAAAAGGTGGCCATGGTGCACTTCCGCATGAAAATATTGATCCGATTGTAATAGCTTCTCGTTTTGTACTTGATCTTCAAACGCTGATATCGAGAGAGCGTGATCCACGTGCTCCGTCTGTTATCTCGGTTGGAAGCTTCCAGTGCGGCACCAAGCCGAATATTACCCCGGACAAGTGTCTGTTGGAGCTGACGGTTAGGAGTTTTACTAAGGACGAAAGAAACCGACTTTTGGAAGGAATTAAGCGTA
>JBIJBX010000120.1:0-7581 GCA_044344995.1 Oligoflexales bacterium
TGTTTCTAGAGAGGACATCAGAGTCCAAGGGGACTCCAAAATATCACCATTCACGTTGATGCTGGTTTCAATCGGATGCCGACGACACCACTGAAAAAACAATGCATCAATAGTCATAATCTTAAGAGTTTGTGTTTTTCCCAAGATTATCTCGGACGCCTCTTCGGCGGTCCGCAGGGATTTCTTTGAGGCAGTGGGACACCAATTTTTTATTTGCTGCCAAAAATCCGCAAACCCGTCGATGCCAGCGCCAAGTGACAAAGCGTCCTTGATAATTCTTTCGCGCATATCTGCAGCCGCTTTTTTTGTAAATGTTACAGTCAGGATTGACGCAGGATCGGCACCTGCTATGACCAAGGCCAAAAATCGACGGCTAAGCTGCCAGGTCTTACCGCTGCCTGCCGAGGCTTCAACAATGTAACTAGCCCATGGATTATAGGGTTGAGTGTTTGGAGCTGTGTTTTTATCTTTCATTTTTCCTCAGCCCTCATCTGACCCTTTATGGCGTTATGGAAACGTGGGTCGTCCTTGCGGCACACCCCATCGTAGGGACAGTATTCACAATCGGATGGATCAGCTGAGAATCTCGACGAGGCATCAAGGGTCTCCAGGCGCTCGACCCAGCGTTGTTTTACTGTATTGATTACTTGTTCCATGTCGTCTGGTCTTGCGGATTTTCCCAAGAGCTCAAGGCTTTGTAGCAAGGGTTTAATGTTGCTTCCAACTGCTGCAAACGTCGGTTTGCCCTCACGAAGGTTAAAATAAACAGCTGCGATATTGTTAACCTCGATTTGTGAATTGAATGACCGGTCCACCTGGCCTTGGGCAAACAGGGCTGAATAAAGCGGCAGCTGAGGCTCTAGACCAGACGCAATTTGTTTTCGGATTGGGACAGAAGATGTTTTGTAGTCTACCAGGATGGCGTATTGACTAGCATTGTGAACGGCATCAATGGACCCACGCAGATGAACCATTCGTCCATGAACATCTAGTTGGCTTTCCTTTGCCTTGCCGATCGGCAGTTCGGTTTGGACATTGGCAATGGAAAATCCACCCGTTAAGAGTCGCCCCCAGAATGCCGCCACATCTTGCCAGCCTTTGCCGAGCATTTGCTGAAAATCTTCAGACAAACGAATCTCTCTTGGCACAAAACGATCTGCCAGGGCCTCGAGGCGAGCAGTAGACCAAGGCACGAAGGCCTCTTCACTTGCGGGGCAGTGTCGTAATGCGAGTGTTGGTTCAAATCCGTGGATCTCTGTTGGGTCAAAAAACATTTCTAATATTTTATGGAGTAGTTGCCCAATTTTAAGCTGTCTGCGGTCGTCTGGGAGTTCAATATTCGCAACACCTCTGGATTCCAAAAGATAGCGGTAAGGACAGTGGATCAGGCTTCTCAATCTGGATGCTGAAGCAGTCGAAACAAGTTTTGATGTTTCCCTAATTAAGCCCTCGAGTGGCACTTGCTCCTGCAGTTCTGGCACTGGCAGCTCATCTGAGCGACAGCCAAGCCATATTTCAGCGAGGTGAGGGTCAAAAAATGTAGGCTTCATCTTTAGCTCAAGTCGCTCAATCCAACGAGAACGAATTTGGGGACTATCGCCATTAAGTAAACTATAAGACAGATATACATTCGGGATGCGACTCGTCAATAAGTGAAAGGTCGTATCTTCCAATGCCTCGAGCTCAGTCCAGCCAGGCAGCCCGATACTTTGGCGAAGGGAATTATCAATCAAACTATCAACCGGCAAAGCATGGGGAAAAGAACCCTCAACGCAACCAACGATAATAGCGTGTGAAAACGGAACATACCGCGCCTCAGTTAGACCAAGTATCTGGAGGCCCGAAAGAGGCTCTCCGGTATCTCGAAGGGACTCGGCGGCACACAATCTATAGACGTCTGAAATGAATTTTTTCCAGTCATTTTTAGTGTATTTCAAAACGGGATCGAGTTGTTTCGCCTTGGCGATGGATTCGCTGACAGTGCTCCACGCTTCCCGTTCGCGCGGACTTTTTGTTGATTCATCAAAATTAACCAAGTGAACCACGCTGAGGAGTTTCTCCGCCATATGGTCGGAAGTGTCACAAGGTGTTTGATCCGTACCTAGACACCAAGACCACGCATTAGAAATGTATTGGGCAAACTCGTTGGTGAAGTTTTCGGTTAGAAAATTCCTAAAACCAGCCGAGTTCGGATGGGCAGACTCTGGGAAGTCTTTTAATTTTTTCTGAAGACGATTCAAATCGACCTGAGTCGGCCCAAATTTTTTGACTGTGATTGGGTGCACCAAATATTGCCCCACGGCAGCCAGATCATCTGAAAGGGCCACATCCCGCGCGAGGCGAAGCCAAGTTCCGGGCAAGGACGTTTCCCAAGAACTTGCCAACGGTAGATTGATGGTCAAAGGAGGTTTTGCCGTTGTCGTGGCCTCCGCCTCAAAAAACTCTTTGGCCGCGGCAAACGTTGGACCAAAGGCGTTCTCATCCGGGACGATCACGGCAATTTCATGGGCTGGCACGCCGGCGGCGAGCAGGTCATGGGCTGCGTTTAGGGCAAATAAAGCCTCATGGGTCACATCAGCTGAAGCTGTGATGGACTTCACGTTTTTCGCCCACGATTCCATCGACGCATTCTTGCTAGGAAGCCTGGCAGCTTCCCGCAAACTGATGATTGGAGCGGTCTGTAACTGGGGGGGTGGCTCATCCAACCAAATTTCAAAACCAGAAACTTCGCAGAGGGCCTTCAGGAGCTTCTGTTCGGATTTTGGCAGAGACGTTAAGCCAGCCACAATAACGCGTCGAACGCCAAAATACCTGCGGACAGTCGCCTCTGGCGCGTTAGCGGCCTGTTCAAGGAATTTTCGGATAGCTTCGCACCGCTGACGGGGTTTGCTACTCCAGCCTTTGCCAGTCAGGATCGTTTCAAACTCATTAAGAACACAGAAAACATCGTCGATTCGTTCTTTCAGCATGTCTAAAGCAGCTGGCGAGCGATGCCACTGACCATCTAGTTTGGAATGCAACGATTCCCGACCCTCGTGGAAGATATCTGAGCGAACAAGATCAGAATAAAATTGCAGCAATTCATGCGCATGGCCCAGGTTAGGGTGGATGCGGCGCGTATCAGAAGAAGTTGCAATTGAATTAGCGATGGCAGACTCCATGATAAGTTCTAATTGTGAACTACCCATAACCACAGAGGCGCGACTAAACTCCGACAAATGGAGATCAAGGAAACTGTCCCAAGTCAAAATCCTGGGAACAAGCAAGGCATCTTTGGCGCTTTGTTTCAGGAGTTCTCGGTTTAAATAAAGTTGGAGTCTTTGGGTTGGTAAAACAATCTGGGTGTCCCAGAGGTTTTCAGGTTTTTCCAATAAATCCTGCGATAAGGCGGTGATGAGGCATGTGCCAGCCGGAAGGGACCGGTTTTGGGCTGGGGTAACGTCGAGGTTGTGGTTCAAAGATGTGGGCATAGCTCGCCATTATGCATGCCGAGACCATCTAAAACAACTGTCCGTAACCGGACAGTTAGGATTTTTTGGCAGATTACGATATTTCTATTTCGCTGCCCGTCTCTTTTGCAATAGCCAGCTTAGATAGCTGATATCCAAAGGTTTCATGGCGATCTCTTGGTGGGCAGCATTAAGATGGCGTTTAAAAACAGGCACCAATGAATGCTTGGATGTAGTCAAAACAAGAAATACCTTGGACTTAACAACCGCAGGTAAAAGTTCGTGTACCTGAGCATCGTGAAAGCCGTCCAAATCAAGGATGAGCGCCTTATTTGCGGCATCCGCGGCGCCGGCGAATTTGTGAAGATCGGGCACTTCCTGAGGTGAAAATCCCAGGCCTTTAAAGATTTCTATGTAAGTGTTAACCAGGTTGCGATTGGATGCCATAACACCAAGAATTGGGCTTGACGAGGTCGCCTCTTGGACACCGCCTGTGGCTGGCTGCTTACCAGAAGCCTTGGCCTGCTCCTCAAGCATGTAATTGCGAGCTACGTCGGTGATGCTGACGATGCCGATCAGGTTTTCTTTTTTTGCTTCTTTAGCCGAGAGAACTGGAAAGTGACGTATCCTTTTATCGAGATGAAGCTTCACGATTTGTTTGTGCACATCTTTAACCTGCACAAATTCGACAGGCCTCGACATAATGGTGGCGACGGTCCGGTTAAGCTTATCTTCAACCTCTAGCAGGGTAAATTTTCGAACGATATCTCGTTCAGTAATGATGCCAACGATATTTTCCTTGTCGTCTTCCACAAGAACAGAAGAAATTTTCTTATCAATCATCTCCTTAACAACATCATGCATGAGCATGTCATGCTTGGCAAAGGAAACGGTCGAATTGATGTAGCCACTATCCCGTTTACTTTTGGGCGTTTGGTCTGCCTTTTCTTTATTCTCTTGCTGCTCTGCGCTTGTTTTTTCCGGTGCGTCGGCCACGAATGATTCTCCTAGTACGAAGGAAAATAAACCTAGTTGTCTCTTAATTTTACCGTGCGAATGGCAACTAAGCCACCCACGGCGTCATACAGATGAAACCTCCAGAGGTCTCCTTGAGCTAAAGTCAGATCTTCCTTAGACACAAAGAACGTTTTATCAAATTGATCTTTAGCCAAGGATGCGCTTGTCACAAGGCTTTGGCAGCCTCGTTCATCTCCGAGGCTAACTCTGCATAACTCTCCAGTTTGAGCATTTAAAGATTTTTGGACTGCTGCTGAAATGCGGTATCCACCCGCCTTAGATCTTGAAACAGCCAATTTTACAAAGCTCGCCGTCGTTTGTTGTGCAACCCACGTGGCCTCTGCACTCGACACTGCGCTGTTCAGTCCCGCCTCATGGGCTAAAAATGCGAGGGTTAATTTGGTGAAACGGGCAGCAAAATCAAAATTGAGGCGGCTCGATTGGTCATCTTCTGTATGGAGCGCTCGGTTGTAATTCAGTGGATTTTCGAAAGCAAACGCAGCATGAAAGCCATTTCTATGCCAAGAGCGATGGTCCGATGTTCCGGATGCAAGTTCTGAGGCTTGCCAGGCGGCGCCAAGGTAATTAGAGGTCAGATCTTTTAGATGTCTCGCCAGAACTGGACTGGTGTCGGTGGTTATAATGTGGATGATCTGGTTATCTGGGTCGGCCGAATACCCGATCATATCGAGTTGTAACATCGCAGCGATATTTTGGCTGTTTGATATTGCAGTGGCCACAACACCCTGGCTTCCAATTAAACCAGCTTCCTCGGCGGCGTAGGCGTGCAGTTCGATTGGCCGGGTGAAGGTTGCGCCTGATGTCTTAATAATCCTAAGCACCTCCGTCAGGGCAGCGATTCCCGAAGCGTCATCGTCAGCGCCGGGGGCGTCTAGGTTATTGGAGGGATTAATTGAGTCAAGGTGAGCGCCAAGGATAATTGTTTTAGCAGTCGTGTCGGTGCCAGGAATTTTTAAAACTACGCTTTTTTGCGTGTAACTTGTGTGGGAGACTTTTGTAATGCTTGCCCCACTTGGCAATAGGGGCAGCCAAAGGGATTCGACAAAAGAGGAGGCGTCTGAGGAGGCAGCAGAGTGGTGGCGACTTCCCAGATTCTCTAAGGCCTCGACCGTGCTTTGCAGATTTGCGGCAGTGACGTTACTCAGAAGTTCGCTGACGCCTTGAGATTTGATGCTGGTCGCGATTGCAGGGGAGGCCGCATTTGACAATGAAACGTTTGTTAGAGCTGGGTTAAAGCGCTCGATCGCTCCACAGAGACCAATATCTTGGTGCGCCTGCAGCGCCAATTGATCGACTTCCTCTGAGGAGTCAAGGCTCACTAAAGCGCGCCCAACGCCCGAGCCCATGGAGCTGTAGTAGGCGATTAGACTTTCGTTATGTCGAAGGCTTTCACCGAATTTGGAACCAGGTCTAAAACTAACCATAACCGTAGTTTGCAGTTTGCTTTCTAACAATTCAAGACCATCATTTAAAGTAAAATCTCTCCCATCCAGAGACCACGAGCCGAAGCTTCCCCGGGCAAAAGAGACAACCAAAGGACTACTGGCGCCTAATAGGCCCGGCAAAATCAAAAATAACGCGATATTAACTTTCTTAGCGAATCTCCGTGTCATGGAGCTTCAAACCCCCAACCCTCGGATTCGTAATCTGAGGTTCCATTCCAATTTGCTGGAAGACCATCGATATTTTTAGCCGATGCGGTAATTTTTGGTTTACAGCATGTAACAAGACCTGCCGTAGCCACAGTGATCCACGCCAAACCTAGCAAAGCTATCCGAAGACGACCTAATCTTTTCAAAACTATGATCCCTTTCAAGAGCTTGTCCACTGACTAAATTTTGAATAGGGGAAGTATACCAAATTTCTGTTATCTTGGACAAAATCCGGTAGTTAGAATATCATTTTGACTCATCCATTAATGAGACCATCCCTAAACTTTGATGTGATTCCTTAAAATCACCGGGAGATGACGCTGTGAGTGATTGGAGTAACGAGCCAACGCAGGTAGAGCCTCGGAAAAATTTCTTATTTCGCTGGATCGCAAATATCGCTAGGTGGTTACGCAATTTTTTTGCCTTGGTTGGTTTTCTTTCCCTGGTAGTACCCATTATTTTAGTTTGGTCACTTCTCAATTTAGGTGAATCTGATCGGGCGGGAAGAGCTGGCAGTAAGGAATCTAACAAGCCTTTCTCCCTTTGGATCCGGCTAGACGGGCCCATTGCAGAGCATGAACCTGAAATGGGGGAGGCGCTTTTTCGTCAGCTTTTTGCTCAAGAAGAGGGACTTTACATACCGAACGTCAGGTCTGCCTTACGGAGCGCTGCGGATGATAAACTGGTCAAGGACCTTAACCTAGTTATTGATGGCCTTTCTGGCAGCCCCGCCGATATAGAGGAATTGCGCAACATTTTAGTGGACTTTAAAGCCAGCGGTAAACCGGTGACGAGCTGGGTAGCCCACATGGATAACGCGGCCCTACTCATTTCGAGCTCAAGCGATAAAGTTAATCTAAATCCAGTGTCTGACGTTTCTCTTCCCGGCCCTGCATTTTCTAGTACCTACTTCGGTGACGCGTTACGTCGGCTTGGGGTAGAGATGCAGATTATCCGTACCGGTAAATTTAAAAATGTTTTTGAGCCCTTTATCAGTAATGAACCCAGCACTGAGAGCCGCGAAGCACTGAGTGCCGTTGAACGCAGCATGCGCGAGCAAATGGTCAAACTAATTGCCCAGGGCAGGAAAAAACAGGATAGCGAGGTATTTCTATGGCTGAAGGAAAGCTTTTTCACACCTGCTAAAGCAAAAGAACTTGGTATCGTCGATGAACTTACGTACTTGCCACACGTCAATTTTGACTCTGGCGCGGATCGACTCCTCGATGACTATATAAACGACGATTCGCTCTCTGAACGTTTAAAACGAGGCTATACTTTGAGACCAGACGAAGGTCTAGGCTTCATCGAGGCGGTTGGTGATATTGTCACTTACGAAGATAGCGAGCGTGCCATTACTCCGGACGCCATGAGTGATGAGTTGTTCTGGGCCCTTGAAAATAATGACGTTAAGGCCGTAGTTTTAAGGATCGCAAGTCCTG
>JBIJBX010000095.1:0-8966 GCA_044344995.1 Oligoflexales bacterium
AGCATGGGATCGGTTGCAGCGTCTGGTGGCTATTACATCGCAGTTGGGGGTAGCCATATTTTTGCTGATGCATCAACGATTACAGGGTCTATCGGCGTTATAGGCATGCTGCCGAATTTGGAAGGCATGCGCGACAAGTGGGGAGTCAGTTTCCATACGGTCACCCAAAGTAATCGCGCCAATATTTTGAGTGGCAAGAAGATGACTCCCCAAGATCAGTCTTACATGCAAATCACCGTCGAAGACGTCTATAGAACCTTCAAAAGTCGAGTCGCCGCTGGCAGAAAAATTTCCATGGATAAGATTGAGCAGCTGGCACAGGGGCGTATCTACACTGGCCAACAGGCGAAGGAAAATGGTCTCATTGACGAGATTGGTGATCTCAAAGAAGCTTTTCAATACGCAAAAAAAGCTGCTGGCCTTGACCCGAATAAGCTATATCCGATCCACCGGTACGAGCCCCCGAGGCTATCGGCAGCAGAGTGTTTTAGCAGCCTGAGTAAGCTCCGTCGTTGCTTCCGCAAACATGGGAGCTCTCTGCGTAGTGCCATAGCTGAGGTTGTTTTTGATACAAAGCTAGACGATGTTCGAACACTGCGACAGGTCAACGACGTGGCAAAAAGAGGCGGCGTGATCGCTGTTTTGCCTATCACGCCGTCACTGTAGATCGAAATCTTTTTACTGTTCACTTAATCAGGGAATTCAGTTCCTCGAGGCTTTTTGCGCTTCCCATGGGTGAGGACGGAACGAGACCGCCGCCAAGAACCTGGATACTGACTTGGTATTTACTTGCATCGTTAATAACGCGCGAATTCATAATACAGCCAAACATGGTGCGACTGCTGTTCATTTTCGCAATGTAGAATGTGTTCTCTCTTGGCGCGAGTATGCCTGTCTTGATCGGGGAGATGATACATCTACAGGCCTGCTCGTCTCTGCAGCCAGCAGCTTGTGATGTTTTGACAATGGTGTAGGGGTTGCCTAAAAGACCACCCATACCAATGTTTGCGTTGACCGTATCTACATTAGTTGTACCGCCGCTGCCACCAACGGTGCCAACTTCTACTTTTTCCACTTTGGTGTCACCATCACCAGTAACCGTATCAATTTTGGGGTTAATATCTTTGCATGACCAAATCCCAAAAATAACCAGCCCCACAAACGCGACAGATGTAGTAAATTTCAGCATGCCAACCTCCCAAGTGTGTTGTTATCGGCAAAACGACAGCGCCACTTCAGTTATTTCAAATATATCAATAAATACGGGATATTAATCATCATTATTTAAAAATGAAAACTTCGTCTGGTTGTAAGGTATCGATTACAGCGGACGAAGCTATGCCACTTATTAAGATCGAGAGTTTTTTCCGGATTAAAAATGCTAGAATACCGCCGAGCGTCGTACAGATTATATAGGAGACTTGAATGGAATTATTTTCCGAGAATTTGTCCCTCAGCTGGTTGGTGCTTGGATTTATTTTGCTAGGTTTGGAGTTGTTCAGCGGAACATTCGTTGTTTTGTTTTTTGCCTGTGGGGCATTTTTAACAGCTTTGATTGCATGGATGGGACTGGTTGACAGCCTGCCTGTTCAAGTTGTTATCTTCGCTCTCTTAAGCTGCGGAGGTTTATTCTACTTTCGTGACAAACTTAGGATGGCCTACAAGGGGCGAGATGGCGAGCTTAAGGGTGACGTGGGAACGGTTATTTATATTGACTCCGATGTTGCCGTGGGGGCACAAACTGAGGTCTCATATCAGGGTGCACGTTGGATGGCAGTAAACGAATCAGGCAAGCCTCTGACAAAAGGAATGCCGGTTAAGGTAGCCCAGATTGATGGCATAAAATTGGTACTAAAGTAGAACGTTCGATTTAATTTTCATGGAGAGTTTGATCAATGATTGAGTCCCTGATTTTTTTGGGTGTAGTCGCTTTTTTCATTTTCAGAACAGTTCGCATAGTTCCCCAGCAAAGTGCCTTTGTCGTTGAGCGGCTAGGTCAGTACCACAGGACGCTTAATGCTGGCATTCATATTGTGGTGCCATTTATCGACTCCATCAGGTATCGCCACAGTCTGAAAGAACTCGTTATCGATGTCCCAGAACAAATCTGTATCACAAGAGACAACGTGCAGGTTCGTGTTGATGGCGTCTTGTTCATGCGCGTAACCGATGCTGCCAAGGCAAGCTACGGTGTCAGTGACAACGTCGGTGCAGTTATCCAATTGGCACAGACCACCCTTCGAAGCGAAATGGGTAAGCTTGAATTAGATAAATCATTTGAAGAACGCGAGTACATCAATACAAGCGTAGTCCGGGCTATTGACCCCGCGACAGATCCCTGGGGCGTCAAGGTCTTGCGATATGAACTTAAATCCATTCAGCCGCCAGCTGAAATCCTAGATGCCATGGAAAAACAAATGCGAGCTGAACGTGAGAAACGCGCGAAAATTCTTGAGTCCGAAGGTGACCGCGACTCGAAAATTAACCGCGCTGAAGGTAATAAACAGGAAGTGATCAAATCATCAGAAGCTGAAAAACAGCGTCGCATCAATGAAGCAGACGGCCAAGCATCGGCTATTAAAGCCGTGGCAAGTGCCACAGCCGACGGCCTACAGATGGTGGCGGGCTCTTTAGGTAGTCCTGGTGGTAAAGATGCCGCTCAATTGCGGGTTGCTGAGGAATACGTCAAGCAATTTGGTGCCCTGGCGAAGGCTTCGAATACCATGATTCTTCCAGCCAACTTGGCTGACATTTCAGGAATTATCGCAGCCGCAATGACCACGATCAAAGCACAGCCTCAAACGAAGTAACTTTCTAGAGAAAGGTTTGCTGACGGGGTTTGACTTGTTGTCTAGGCGAAAGGCTTATTTACGTTGACCAGAAGCCTGATCACTAACGATTTGATCCATCTCTAGGCCCGTAAGCTGCCTTAAGCCACGAATTAAAATCCATACGGCTAGCATCATAACGATCAAACTTGGGATGACGATCACCGGATAACTTAGAGCCGTCATCCTTGCCAGTTGTTCGTTGAACTCAGGCGTTCCGGCAGGAGCCTTCAGGACCCATATGGCCAGAAAAAAATTTAGAGCTGCAGAAATAACAAATGAAAAGGCTAAGATTAGAGTTGTTTTCATCATCAATTCAGAAAAACCTTTGCGAGATCCTCTCTGATCAAGTGCAGCCTCGACTTTCGCAGTATTGATGACACGATCATTGTAGAGCATTAGTTTAACAAGAGGTTTTGAAGTCCACAGAGATCCAAGGGTGATCACGGCGATGAGTCCAGGAATACTAGCCTCTTTTGCTGCAAACCAAACCCCGTCCACTTGCAGAAGACCCAATCCACCGGTCAGTAAAATGCTAACAAAACCAAGGATTGAGACGAAATTATGATGTCTCGTCGTGAAAAACTCCCAGGCTCCATAGAGCACGGGCAGGCTCAGTGCGACTAACATTGCATAAAAAGGCCCCAGCTGGTCTGCCGCTGATAACTTATTTAAAATGACCGCTGGAAAAGCAATATTCACGAGTATGTTGATTAAAGGGTTAGGTGGCGACGCATTTTTAGGCGATCCGCCAGGACCTGGGCTACTTAAGCTTTGATTAATTGTAGACATCACCATACTTCCTAAGGTTGAATGCGATTCTATGCCACAAGGCATAAAACATCAACACTGTCGAAACTGAAATGAACAGGAGTACGACCATGGCAAAGAAATCTGCACCAAAAGTAAAAGAAGCATTCAAACTAGTCCAAAAACGTAATGGTCGCTGGGCTGTGAAAGGGACTAACGGTAAGTACATCAATGGTGAAGAGAAAGTAAAAATCCTTGCAACCAAAGGCGTTATCAAGGTTTTGAAGAAAAAAGCAGGCGCTCCAGCTGCGGAAGCACCTGCTGCTGAGTAAGCAGTCATAAAAAAAAATTACGTTTGATAAGTCACCCCTTCAGCAAGCGCTTCCCTAAGCCAAAATGGCAAACTGAGGATGCTTTTGAAGGGGTGAAATCGTTGGTCTATTTGAACCCGCTTGCGCCCACCGTTCGAATTCGGCTTAGCTTATCTCGATAACAGTCTGTAAATGCTGTATTTTTTAGCCGCCAAAAAAGCCCCTAACCACCGCGAAGACCCCTGACCGAAGACTCTTTGGAGACTGGAAGCTATCTTGGCTTCTAAGTAACTTTTTAGAGGAGGTTTTATGAAACGCTCTGTTTGGGGCGCAGCGGGACTTTGTCTTGCGCTCATGGCTTGCGGTCAAGACCCAGCATTCACTGAACAATCCATTGATGGAAGTCTCGGCACTGCCGACGGCAGCCCATCTGATGGGAGTGGTCCATCTGATAGAAGCGCCTCAACAGATGGTGAAGGGCTAAAATTAAAAAAATTTTCCTTTGGTAAAAGTGTAACGCCGGTTGTTGCTGATTACTTATTTGTCCTTGATAACTCGGTCTCCATGGTCAAATACGCCCAGAAAGTCGCAAATGGTCTAGCCGCAATTCCACAAAGTTCCTTTCCAGAATCTAGTAAGCTGGCCGTGATGACTACTATGGTGGCCGAAAATCCACTCGCCGCAAGTGTCGTGGCGCATCAAGATATTAATCGTCAGGACTATACGTGCATTGATCGGGAACCAGGATTTTTGGAATTAATTGACGCGGAGAGTGTTCGTCGTTTTCGAAGTTGCAGCGGAGTGAGGAGTGACTACGTCTCCAAATACGCGATCGAAACCTGCGAGCAGAAGTGGTTTGATCCGTTTGCCCAAAATGCGGCTGGACAACGCTGCTTTTCTGCCGCCCTACAAAATCCGTTTGCACCCGTCGGGTGTGAAGCAGGCCTGCTTGCGCTCGAGCAGATTCTGAAAAGGAATGCGCAAAGACCTCTTTTCCGTTCATCGGCTGCCGTCAATGTCATCTTTGTGTCCGACGAACAGGAGGGATGTAAAACGCCGGAGACTCGCGGGCAATTCTCAGACGCTACAAAACTAGTTCAGATGATCAAAGCCAATAGCGGCGCATCGTCAGTAAAGTTCCATGGGGTTATACCTGCCACCGTTTCTGATGGGATCCGCAAATATGCCACCGAAATTAGCGCCACGGGTGGTGTCGCCATTCCCATCAACCAAGATCGAGCCGACTACCGAGAGGTCATACAAAAAATAATCGAATCCAAAACTGATATCACCTCATCGACGTTTGACTTGGGAGAAATGGCACAAGTCATCGTAAACGTGGAGGTCAATGGTAGTAAAATTGATAACTTTGAGTTTGATGGCAAAAAATCTGTAAAAATACCAAATCTTGACGCGGCCCAACCAACTCAAATTGTGATCCAATATTACTAGAGGAATTTTTTAGGGCTTTTGACTGTCAAGCCAGGCTTTGACATCACTGATTTGGGTGACGTTCAGTACACCTTTGAAAGCTGGCATTGTTCGCCTGCCATTCATAACCGCTGCCCAAAAAGTAGCGTCAGTGATTGACCGAGCGCGAAGCACTGGACCAACTTTACCTTCGCCCTTATTACCGTGACACGCTGCGCAATGGCTTTTAAAGATGGATTGACCTTTCGCCGAATTCCCAATCCTCATGACACTTGGTGCAACAAAAAGAGAGGGATTGGAGGATAGCTCAACTGTTTTTGAATCATTTTCTGGAGTGCCTGGCGGATACTTATCCGCATAAAATGCCGCGATTTTTTCATAGTCCGCATCGGCAAGAACTAAACCATAATCAGACATTTTTTTGGCCGTTTTAAGCCACTCTTGCTTTGATAAACGCTGGCCTTCCGCAATGCCAAGACTATGACATGTCTGACAGTGGCGCGCGGCTAAAGTCCCGCCTTCGGCGAGGAGACTTCCCGCCGCATCTGCCTTGAACTCTAGTTTATCCACAGCATTGTATAGATAGCCTTTTGGATTCCACTCCTGCGTCAAGGGTTGACTATAACCGGAGGAATCTGTTGCCCTGGCAAGCAGATTATAGGTTTTTCCTTCAATGGCAGTCATGTCAAATTCGAACTCCTGCCATGCTCGATCTTTGAGTTTACTTAACCTTGTGGGCTGCCAACTTTTACCTTCATCCAATGAAATATCAACCCGCGTGATATGCCCTTTGCCCGTGAATGCTTTACCACGAACCTGGACATGACCCGGGACAACCTTCGCTCCGGCCCAAGGCGTTGTGAAAATCGTTTGTGTGAGGATATATTCCACTGGCTTCCCGTTTTTTACGGGGTCCCAAGCTTCGCCGGGCTTAATAGGTTTATCAGGCATGCGGTAAGCTTTTTTGGCATACATGCGCTCATCAGTAGTCTTGGAAAAAGTCATTTTGTTGACCCATTTAACCCAGTTTTGACCGTAAATACCGGGCAACACGAGGCGCACAGGCCCACCGTGAGCTATGGGAATGGATTGGCGGTTCATATCCCAAGCCAGAATAGCATTTGTATCTTTCAGCATACTCAAAGGAATGGACCGCACAAACTTGGTATCACTTTTCATGACAGGTTCATCAAAACCTTCAACGGTGACATATACCGCATCATTTTTAACTTTTAGCTCCTGTAATATTGTCGACAGTGGAACACCAGTCCACTCGGCATTACCAACCGCACCGCGTTTCCACTGAATCCCGCTCACCTGGGGACTGAATAACCCACGCCCATTACCCGAACACTCCAAGACGGCGTGAAAAGAAACCGATTTTCTGCGTTTGAGCTCTTTTAATGATATTTTCCTGGGCTTACCAAGAAGGCCAGTAAATTCAATTGTCCAGGAATCATCCACCTTGATCGGGAAAACATTGTGATGGCTTCTGATGAAGAAACCCTCCAAGGGAGTCTCCCATGGCTCCAGTGCTTCAGGCGTGCTTTCGGCAAGCAACGGCCTTGCATTGCGCTCAATCAGAAGGCTATCGCCTAGCAACTCAGCTGCTGGAATACTTACGACAAGGCTCGTCCAAAGCAGCCACTGACGATGGGAATACGAAGAAGGCCCCACGAGACCACCTTTCTGTCCTGTTCTTATTGCAGTAATTGAATGATTGGGCGAAGAGTCTCATTCAAGCTTGTCTCGGCCCGATCGCCAGCCACTTTCAGCTCAGCTGATATGCCTTGACTAACGGAGTCACTGATAAAGCTTTTTTGAATGGCCTCGATTGGATTAAGCGGACGCAGATTTCTTTTGGTATCCACAACTTTCCAACCCCAGGTTTGAGTTCGCATAATGAGAGGAACTTCTGAGCTGGGGCCATTAACTGTCATCTGAGCGATGTCAACCGCTAGTGAGTTAACCAAAATTTTAAACTCGTGAAGACTGAGGGTGCCAGCTAAGAAATTCCAGAGCCAACCGGCATCAAGGCGAGCATAGATCGTCGGAACTTTATCCGCACGATTGAGACAGTCATTACCAATACAACTGTCAGCCGCCAGACTGTCTTTTTGCGCAAAACCAAAGTTCATGTTAACAATCGGTGCTGGCCTGGGTCGCACGCTCACATCTTTTGGAGTGTAGGTCCTGTCAAAGGCAGCCTGAAAAACACCGAGTGTTTCAACAGTTGGGGCGTATTTCATTGATTCAATAACAAAATCACCCGCGTCCCTTGACGGTGCCTGAAATCCCAAAGGCTTCATGGACACACTCACACGGGTCGAAACCACTCGCTCACGATTGATGGCTATTGCCGCTTGGAGATGTAATGGGAACCATGCATTGGGGTTCTGGCGCGCCATCAGCTTTAAAAACTCCTTCGTCTCATCTACCAAGGTCGCCTTGCCACCGGGGATATCCTGAACTCGTGCGATTTGAAGCCCGGTCACTTTTGACGCCATTTGAATGCCAAAAGGATTACGGTCAGAACTCTTTGCCGATGGCAAATCTGCAAGAAACATCTTCAAAAGTACACTCATGGCATTACTTTGAAAGCTGCTAGATTGCGCTGAAAATTGTCTCCTGGTCCAAAACAAATCGATCGTTGATAGTTTTGAATCAGTGGTTGGAGACTTAATGGATGGATAAGCAAGGCTTAATCTGTCAGCCATATCTATATCTGACTGTTTCAGAAAACTGGACATGACACCGATAGGACCCTTGGAGCCTATTCCAGCAAACGACTCGCCACCAACACCGTAGAACTCTCTACCAAGAGTCTTCAAAGCTCCCGTTTTCAAAACTGAAGAAAAAATCTCAATTAACATGCGGTCCGAGTTTCGATCAATAGTCCCCTGGCTTGAAGTTACGATCACTGGTTTGAAATCTTCCATATCCTGGGCGGAGGTTTGCGAACACCATAGGACCACTTGCAGCAGATAAAGTGCAAAAAATTTGAATGATTTGTTTCGTCCGAGAATGCGCATTTTAAATTAAAGATCTCCGATATTTAGACTTTGCATCACACTTTCAATAACCGAATCGACAATCTCGAGATGCGGTATGGTATTTTTCCCGTGTTTCAAAGCTTTTGATAGGCCTAAACTCATATGATCCAGGTTCAAAACCGCAAGGAGCTTGACGCTAGTGCCTGCTGGCTGAGCATTTTGCGGAATTACTGCGTGTTCCAAAGCAACACAGGTATCACTGAGTGGATGATTTCTGAACTTTGTCAGCAACGCCATTTCAGCCAGGTGCATGAGGTTCTGGGACTTTGGCTCAGTAATAATGTCACCATTTTGATTTACAGTGAGATAGGGTATTGGATCAAGCTTCGCGACGTCGACGGCAGCCGCCAGGTGAAAAATTGGTAAATTGCTAGCTTTCGTTATGGGATCAGGGTTCTTACGTCCAAAATTCCAACTCTTGATTTGCTCGTAGATATATTTTTTGCGAGTTTCAAGACCCAAAGATTCAAAACCAGCCTGGAGGTTTTTAAACTCCTGATCTTCAAATAGTGCCGCAAACTTGGAAGTCATCCCCGAATTCTGAGTGTCAATGACTGATCCAGCGCCAAACGTTAATAAGGTGTTGACGGTTA
>JBIJBX010000198.1:0-4903 GCA_044344995.1 Oligoflexales bacterium
TTTTTTGTCGTAGTCTTGAACGCCTGCTTTAAGCGCATCCACAATAAATGAGGGCAATATTTTGTCCAAACGCGCGGCGTTAACTCCAGGCTTATAGGTACTCTTTAATTCTCCTTTTGACTCGCGACCGGCTATGAAGTCTTTGAGTTTTTGAGCCGGAGAATGATAGTTGCCGCCGCCTGCCTTAAAAGCAATTTTTTCCAATTCGGCCTGAAACCGCATTCCATCAAGGGGATGCCCTCGATAAAAGTCCTCGCGTAAGACGTTGACCACTACGGCGGCATTTGCAAAGCCACTTTTTCTGGCGTTATAGCTCATTCCGTTTATGGCAAGGTGTCCGGGTTGCGCGTTTGTTGGCATTAAATGTCCGCCAGGGCACATGCAAAATGTCCAAATACCCCGCTGTCCAGATTGAGCCGCGAGTTTATACTCAGCGGCCGTAGGTACTTTGCAGCTGCCAAATTGAATACGGTTGACCACATCCTGCGGGTGCTCAAAGCGCGCGCCCATAGCAAAGGGCTTCGGAACGATGGCCAGGCCACGATCGAGCAGCATTTGGTATGTTTCTCTCGCAGAGTGACCAATGGCGATTACCAGGTGATCGGTCGCAAGTTCTTCGCCGTTATCAAGCTCGACAATGTACCTTGCGTTATCACCGCCTGATTTGAAGTTAATAAATCGTCTGCCGAATTTAAACTCTGTTCCACTGCGCTCTAAAGATGTACGCATGTTCTTGGCAATTCTAATCAGAAAATCAGTGCCAATGTGAGGTTTTGCCTCGTATAGAATATCTTCGGGAGCCCCGTGTTTTACGAATTGATCGAAAACATGATTGATCAGTGGGTGGTTTCGTCCGCAAGTCAGCTTCCCGTCAGAAAAAGTACCCGCTCCACCTTCGCCGAAACAGTAATTACTCTCAGGTGTGAAAATGCCGCGGGATCTAAGCTTGTTGGTTGTTTTGATACGCTTCTCAACAGGTTCCCCGCGTTCGACGACAATACAAGACTGGCCTGCCATTGACAGGGTTAAAGCTGCAAAAATTCCACTTGGTCCAGAGCCGATGATCACGGGCTTGTGACGAAAGTTCACGGCACCCAGGTCAAGATCTGCGAGGGGATCACTGGAGCCCTGTGGCTCAGAGATGGAGGCGATAGTGGATTTAGATTGGTAAACCGTCGACTCATCATCGACATCCACATCAACTTGGTAGTGGTAAACAATCCTAGACTTTCGACGGGCGTCCAATGACTTCTTATTGATCCGAACGCGACGGATCATGGTCTCGGGGATTTCCAGCATGGAGGCTATCTGCTTATTCAGCAGAGAGTTTGCTGGAATCTCGTTGACGGGCACTTCAACATCATGAAGTCGCAAAGTCATGGACGAAAGGCTCCTAGTCTTTTATGCCTTTAAAAAGCCCGCAACTTATACACCATGATTAAAAATTATACAATCGTTAAAACCTCTTAATAACAGTAATAAAAGGCATACCTAAGGCTGACTCAAGCCCCGAAAATAACATACAAAAATACAGATAACGTGCGACCTATTGTCTGTGGGGGAGGAGGTTTTTCCATAGACGTCACCACATCTAGGTTTCCTCTCGCAGGACTCTTCAGTTAGCATGCGGAGGCAGCCGCTCGCCTGGAAAGTTACGAGCCGTTGCCCGCGGTGCTAAGTCCTTAAACAACTTTACCAAGTAGGGAGTTTTATGATGAGACGATTAGCTAGTATGGCCCTTGTGGCCCTCATGATGTGTGGTGCCACTTCCGCATTGGCCGTCGAGGTGCCGGGAAAAGTTATCTATAAAATGCCATCGGGTGAATTGGTCCGACGCGATGTGACACTAGACGTTCCACCCCGTGGACAGGGCAAGGTTGTTTGGAAGACAGCCAACTACCAAGTGGAAAGCCATGCATTTAAAACAAAGAAGCACCTCGGTAGGACGATCTTTAGTGTTTTGTTTCTGAATGTTCCCGGCGCACCAGCGGGTACGGCCATGGCATTGGTCGGTTCCTACCTGCGTGGTAGTAACGAAGTGATCTATTACGGGGATGTTTACGGCAAACATGTGGAAGCCGATACGACTACGAATCCAGAAGCCATGCTTGATGAGTTACTGACCAACACCAATCTCGACCACGACGGTGAGAAGGATTGGCACTATGCCGGTGGTTTCAAGTTTAATAAAGAGATCACCAAGTAAATTTGAGCGAAAATAATTGATGCAAAGCCCTGTGAGGATAAACTCGCAGGGCTTTCGTGTTTTAGACGCTTTATCGTAATCTAAAAAACAGGAGAAACCGTTGGATTGTCCTCGTCGCCATTTACATGGCTTAAAGTGGACTCAGCAGGATCTACCTCGTAGATTTCATCTAATATCTTCTGCCATGTGGGGTATTTTCCAAGGAGTAGCCCACCTATAAAGGCCGAATCGTGACGCGCGCCCACGTCAAAAGTTGCGCCGACAGACGTCGTAATAATGTCTAGATTGCGACTTCCAGCCGGATCGTCAGCCGTGCGTTTTAGGGCAAAGTAATCGGCATTGTAGTATGGGAACGTTGAGCATCCATTAAAGTAAAAGATTTGGCTTTTTTGCAGGGGTAGCTTCAACGCGCGGCCAAGATGTTGTTGAAATCGAGGTAGATTCAGATAGCTGCCTAGGCCCGAATGTCCGTCGTAAATAAAGATATCAGCGGTCTCTATGCCTGTGGCTGCTATATCCAAAAAGCCAGGCTCATCTGGATCCACAAGGCGCATATCGATTTCCACATCGTACTTGTCGCGCTTCAAAGTTAAATAGTTTTGACGACTCCCAGCTTTCGCCATCTTGAATCCCTGTTTAACCAGTAGCTCTGAGGCCTCTTTGTAGGCCTTAAGCCCGAGGTCGCCGTGACGGAAGTCTTCGTCGACTCCAACGAGAAAGACGACTTTTACAAGTCGACCATTCTGGTTATCACCAAGAATTTTCTCATAGTTGGGGTATGTCTTCTTTGTGTTAGCTTTTGGGAGCAGTTTGGCACTAACTTCTTGGAGCTCAGACTTTGGTATTCGACAGCCGTCGTTGTCCGGATTCCAAAAATACCAGAAATCCTCCTCGGCGTTGTAATGTTCGTCCGTACAGGGATTTCGCCCATCAGAGCCAAGACTCTTTTTATAAATCGTCGTTGGATCGCGTGGCATCAGGAACTTAATGGAGGGATTTTCACCTTTAAAAACTTTCTTTTTGAAAACGACGCGGTCTCGGTAAGAGTAAGTCACCCTTACGGTTCTTGTAGCGAAATCAAACTTTGCATTCAGCAGTTCAGGTGACCCTTTGGCCTCAAGAATGCCAGGGTTGTTCACGAAAGCCTCGTGAACCGAGAAGGTTCCATAAAGATGTTGTAGCTGACGGTCAATCAGTTTTATTACCGATGACCTATGAGGCTCTTTGAAAAGCTGTTCTTTAGTCGTAATTCCCGTGGGAATTTGTGTGTCGATATAGGCTTGAAATTGTATCTCGCCCAATTGGTTGTCAGCGCCGTAAAACTTAACCTTGGATGCCTCGTTATTGACGGTCCTACAGCCGCTCGTAAACCAGCCAAAGCTGAGACAAGACGTTATGAACATGAGCCTTGAAGTGAAACTTTGTAGCCGAAACATCGAAGTGTCCATTAGTTGGTCCTCAAATGGGAGAATTCCATGGAAAAAGTTCCTTGAAATTCGTATATCTCTATCCTCACATGAATTGACTAAGTCATAACCGGGCAAAACTTGCCCATATCACGTGCGGGAAAAGAGCAAATGCAACCAATCATTGAAATTGCGAAAAGCCTGAAAATTTCGGAAGCGCACGTAGAACTCTTTGGCCGCGATAAAGCTAAAATCCGTCTTGATGCTCTTGATAATGATCGAACAAAGCCAACAAATGGCAAACTTATTTTAGTTTCTGCCATCACGCCAACCCCAGCTGGAGAAGGTAAAACAACGACCTCAATTGGCCTGGCTCAGGGTCTTCGTAAGATCGGCCAGAATGCGGTTTTGGCCCTCAGGCAGCCCTCGATGGGACCGGTTTTCGGGCGTAAAGGTGGAGCGACTGGTGGTGGAAAGTGCCGACTTGAGCCCTCGGATGCAATCAACCTACAGTTTACTGGTGATTTTCATGCGATCACGTCGGCGCACAATTTGATCGCCGCCTGCATCGATAATGCTCTCCACTTCGGGACAACGAGGCTTGATCCTCAGCGTGTATTGTGGAAACGCGTCATGGACATGAATGATAGAAGTTTGCGGGATATTGTCTCTGGATTAGGTGGACGATCTGTTGGAGGATCACCGCGTCAAACAGGTTTCGATATCACGGCTGCCAGTGAGATTATGGCGATTCTTTGTCTGGCGGAATCGCGCGCAGATTTGCGTCAGCGTTTAGACAAAATACTGATTGGCTACGACAAACAAAATACTCCGGTCCACGCCAGGGAGCTGGGTATAACGGGTGCGTTAATGGCCATCTTAAACGAAGCGATCATGCCAAACCTCGTGCAGTCGTGGGAGGGCACGCCAGCCTTTATTCACGGCGGACCATTTGCCAACATTGCACACGGATGTAACTCTGTGCTGGCCACACGGATGGCTCTAGCCTACGGTGACTGGGCTGTGACCGAGGCAGGGTTTGCCTTTGATCTCGGTGGCGAAAAATTCATGGACATAAAAGCCCGACACGCTGGATTAAATCCAGCCGCCATTGTTATCGTCGCCACGGTGCGCGCACTTAAAATGCACGGCGGGATGCCTCTTGCAGAACTCGCGACACCGAATTTGTCAGCCCTAGAGAAGGGCCTGAGTAATCTTGGCGCTCATCTTGACGCGGCGAAGATTTTTAATAAGCCAGTTGTTGTTGCGATCAACCAGCGGGATACCGACA
>JBIJBX010000200.1:0-4897 GCA_044344995.1 Oligoflexales bacterium
ATTTTTACAGCATCAACGTGGCCCAGATGAACCGGATCAAATGCACCACCAAAATAAATAAAGTCGACTGAACTCATCAAGCTCGTTTCGCGGATCGTAAAAATACCCGCCCCTCAGCCATCGCTTGCGTAAAATCCAGCATACCATGATCGTCTACGCCTAAACTGACCGCTGAAATCAAACCTTTAACCACAGGTAGTCTCGAGGCCAACTCCGCTTCAAAACGCTGGCGTTCTTCTTTGACCATCTCGAACAACTTCAGCTTCAGGTCAGCCAGTCCCAATTTTACCGCCGCTGAAATCACGAACACTTGATAGCCCATGGACGTGATTTTATCTCGAAGATTCTCTAGACGCTCGGCCCCACCATCTTCACCATCCGCAAGATCAGCCTTGTTGAGTACAACCACAGATTTTCTGTTGGCCAACTTTATGTCGTAAGCTTGTAACTCCGACCTAAGGAGATTAAATGTCGCAACGGGGTCCGTCTCATCAAGAGGGAATGCGTCCAGCACATAGGCGATAATTTTTGTTCTCTCCAAATGTTTCAAAAACTCGTGGCCAAGTCCGCGCCCCTCACTTGCCCCCTCGATCAGTCCAGGTATGTCTGCCATAACGAAAGATTTCACATCAAATTCGTTACGCTCTCGAAATTCAACAACACCCAACTGTGGCTCAAGGGTCGTAAACGGATAATCGGCAATTTTAGGCTTTGCAGCCGACAATACGCTAAGAAGAGTTGATTTACCGGCATTCGGCAGTCCAGCAAGACCAACATCCGCGAGCAACTTTAGTTCAAGGCGAAGTTGCATCTCTCGACCTGGTTGCCCGGAAACGTATTCCTCTGGAGCTTGATGCGTCGAGGAAACAAACCTGAGATTTCCAAAACCTCGTCGTCCACCTTCCGCGATTATTTCACGCTGACCAGAAACCAATATTTCGCAAACTAAACGGCCGGTATCCACATCGTATAATTCTGTACCAAGTGGAACATGAATCTCCATATCTTCACCGGAAGCTCCAGTTCTACCGTTCGGGCCGCCCTTTGTGCCGTCTTTCGCAACGAATCGACTACGGTAGCGCACGCTGCTGAGAGTGTTAATCTGAGGAGCGGCAACGACGACTACATCTCCACCATGCCCACCATCACCACCATCAGGACCAAGACGGGGCATATTACGCGCCGTCTTAAAACTAACCAGGCCATCGCCGCCTTTACCGGAAGCTACAAATATTTCTGTTGAATCAATGAACTTCATTCACAACCACTGCTTTATTTTTAAACACGCTTAGAGCAATAAAAAGCGCCTTTGCTTGCAAAACAAGACCAAGGCGCTTTCGACGGAACACTTGAAGGTTAATTAGCCCTCAGCGACCACTGATACCTTTTGACGATCTTTACCCTTGCGCTCAAACTTGACGACGCCGTCAGCCATCGCAAATAGAGTAAAGTCACTGCCGCAACCAACATTTGAACCAGCATGAAACGTGCTGCCAACTTGGCGAACAATAATGTTACCCGAAACGACTCTTTGACCGCCGTATATTTTCACGCCACGATACTGTGGATTGGAATCACGACCGTTTTTCGAACTACCACCAGCTTTTTTGGTTGCCATTGATCTACTCCTTCAAACTCAGACCGAGATTTTACCGATCTCGAGAGTTGTAATCGCTTGTCTGTGACCACGCGTACGCTTGTAATTCTTGCGACGCTTGTACTTCAAAATTGTGATTTTTTCGTCAGCCAGATGCTCTTTCACCTTTGCTGCCACTTTTGCACCCTTAACGAGTGGTGTGCCAACAACGACTTTGGAACCGCCAACCAATAGAACTTGGTCAAATGTCACGGTCTCACCGGCTTTTGCGGCCATGCGATTAACCGTAATCACGTCGCCTTCTTTGACTGTCCACTGACGACCGCTGGTTTTTATAACTGCGTACATGATACTCTCCTAAAACGCACAAAAACTGGCTCCGGCGACCAAGCTGCTATTGCCAGATCTTTGCCTACCAAGGGAGGGGCAATATGGTTCAATTGAGTGCTTTGTGTCAAGGCCAAATACACTATAATCATGAACTATTAGCACCCAGGCTTTACCGGATTCCAACGCGATGGTTTTCGCCGCAAAAGACTCCAGAAAATAAGGGTTTTTGGTGGGCGATCACACCCTCCCAAGAGGTTTAAAAACATGAATGATCGCAAATCCTTATCAGAAAAAACACGCCTCGTACATCCACCGACAGTGGAACTTGCCGAGGGCAACACCCCCCTCGTAAGCCCCATCTATCAAAGCGTTAAATATAAGCCCAAAAGCATGGTCCACCTTCGAGAAATCATGGCCCAAAGGGGTCAAGGCTACATTTACTCACGACTCGCCAACCCAACAGTTCGCGAATTGGAGCTCGCCTTAGCCGAGCTGCAAGGTCGTGACGATGCTCTTGCCACGGCCAGCGGTATTGCTGCCCTGACTGCGGTAGCGATGACATTTTTAAAAGCGGGTGACCATGTCGCTATGTTCACAGAGTCCTATAAACCGACTCGCTACCTCTTAGGCAGCATCATGAGCAAATTCGGAATCACGCTCAAACGTTTTGCCCGTGATGATTACAAAGGTTTTGAAGCAGCCTGCAATTCGGTCTCGCCTCCGAAAATGGTATTTTTTGAAAGTCCAACCAATCCAGCACTCAGGATTCACGACATCGAGTGGATAGTCAAAAAAGCGCAAGCTGCTAAATGCATCACGGTCTTGGACAATACATTCGCAGGATTTCTGATACACGGCGAATACAAAATTGATCTCATCATTCACAGCCTGACAAAACAGGCATCCGGTCACAGTGACGCCATGGGCGGAATTATTATTGGATCAACTCAGCTGATTGATAAGATATCTCCGGTCGCAGTCACCCTCGGCGCATGTCTTGACCCTAACAGTGCATGGTTAATATCACGCGGAATGAAAACCTATTCTCTGCGCTTACGTGAATCCTCAAACTCAGCCTATAACCTCGCCCACTGGCTAATGCAGCAAAGTTGGGCGAAAAACGTGATGTATCCAGCGTTGCCCTCCCATCCCGACCATGCCCTTTGGCAAAAGCAAAATAAAAATGATGGGGGCAGCGTCATTACCTTTGATCTCGTCTGCCCTCAGTTCAAAGTCGATATTTTCTTCGATTCACTGAAGGTATTCACAGTGACCCCAAGCCTTGGTTGCGTCGAATCATTAGCTGTTCCTTGCATTAACTTATATGGCGATGACTTGCCGCCAAATGAGGCGCTGCAGGCAGGTATCACCTCGAATACAGTACGCTTGGCAATTGGAATTGAAGATTTAAATGATTTAAAATCAGATCTTACAGCGGCAGCATCTGCTCTCGACCAATAGGGGATTCAATATCTATGCGTTTTGCCAAAACAACCCAAGGAAAGATCCATTACCGCATCAAAGGTGATGGGCCCCCTCTTCTATTAATAAGAGGACTTGGCCGGTGGTCGGCTCACTGGTGTGGCTGGGATGATCAATTGGCAAAATCCTGCACCGTTATAACGCTTGATAATAGAGGCCTTGGATTAACATCCAGTCCCATGCGGTTTTGGAATTCGCTTGGCGATTTAGCGGCTGATGCCGCAACGATTCTGCGGCAAGAACGCATAAATTCAGCTCACATTCTAGGTACAAGCCTTGGCGGCATGGTCTCACTCGTGTTCGCCCTGAAACACCCCGAGATGACCTCCTCACTCAGCGTGATCGCGGCATCAGTAGGGCGTAGTGGGCACCCGCGCATCTCCATGAAAGCCGCGAAAATGCTGGCGACAGCTCCCATATTGGGCGACAAGATTTATGATGAGCTAGCGACACTACTTACATCGCCAAAAACTCCAGATGCAGTCCGTAAAAAACTTGCGGATGAATGGCGAGAGGAAGATCGCCGATACAAACAGCCCATTGCGACGGTGGTCGCGCAGCTGATAGCCGTTTTAAGATTTCGGCGATGGGAACACCTAGAAAAAATTAAATGCCCCACGCAGGTCATCGTGGGTGCCGATGATTTGTTTGTACCGCGCGGCAACAGCTTATTCATCCATAGCGCGATTCCCGCGAGCAAATTGATCGAGGTTCCCGCAGCTGGACACGAACCACACGTTGATCAACCAGATCTCATGACCGATATAGTTTGCAGATTTATAAATGAGGCGACATCGCCTCAATAGAGCCGTTAAAATAAAAATTCAACCAGACTAATCTTCAAAGCAGATTAAGAATTTTCCCGTGAGCATCAACATCAATTTTTTCTGCAGCCGGATGTTCTGGTAAGCCGGGCATTCTAACCATGTCACCGGTAAGAGCGACAATAAAACCTGCACCTGATGCGATCTCGATATCCCTTACGGTAATTTCAAAGTCGGTGGGTCGACCGAGGGCTTTCGGATTGTCGGAAAGAGAACTTTGAGTCTTTGCCATACAGATAGCTAAATTTCCAAAACCATCTTTTTCCGCTCGCTTAATCTTATTTGAAGCCTCATTAGTGAAGCTCACGCCCTTTGCTCCGTAAATCTTGGTCGCAATAGTTTGGATTTTTTTTGTAATAGGCTCTTGCAAGGAATATAGCGGTTCAAAATTTTTCGATTTGGATCCCTCAGCAATCTTCATAACTTTCTGCGCCAAATCGACACCACCATCGCCACCACGAGCAAAAACGTCCGCCGACGAGCACTCCACACCTTGGGCCTTACAATATGTGTGAATCATTGACAATTCATCACTCATGTCGGTATCCCGCTGGTTGATCGCAACAACAACTGGCTTATTAAAAATCTTCGCCGCGTCAAGATGAGCGCCAAGATTACTCAGGCCCTTCTCTAGGGCTGACAAATTCGGTGTCGCGAGTTCTGC
>JBIJBX010000201.1:0-4880 GCA_044344995.1 Oligoflexales bacterium
TTTATGTCAAAAAGGTCTGGTATTCATCCTGATCAAAGTAACAATGGATCGCACAAGCGATCCATTGTGGTTGGCAACATTTGGCTTGCTAACCGCAAAATAAGCCCTGACGGCAGCAGGTAAGTTTGTTAAAATCGGGTACTTAAATCCGACTTCATAGCGAGCTTACCGGTTAAATGAAAAGGTATAGCCATCTCTTCATCTCGTTGCTCACGGCCAGCTTCGTGTCACCTGTACTGGCTAGTGACGTTTTTTATCTTGGACAATGTCTTTTAAGACAAGATCCTCAAACCACAAATCCCGGACCAATCAATATCTGTCTGAATGGGTCTGCAGAGTCGTGGATCATACAAAAATCTATCGTTGAAAATGCCATGCAGCCGCCCATAATGCATCGAGCTGAAGGCAATCTGTCCCTATTACTAACGCCATGGGTAGGTCTTCACGCTAGTGGGCATGTTAGTGTCTTTGTGGACCGACAGACTCAAGAGACGTCAAACAAAGAGAGTCAACGCGACTCCATCAATCTCCAGTTGGGGAATAATGCCCTAAGCCGTCACCGACTCAATTTCGGGCGAGGAAGGCCTGCGTTTCGACTGAACTACACGCAAAGACCTAATCTTGAATATGCCTGGGATCTGGATCGTTTTTTAGCCCCCTACGCAGACTACGGAACTTACACTTACGACAATCAGCTCGACTGGACGATTCAGGCTACTTACGGTCGTCTGACGGACGAAAGCCTAAGATCAGACCAACGAATGTTTGGCGGCGCTCGCGTCATGTATGACCTGGCTGCTCTTGAAGGAACTCGATTAAGCCTCGGCGCCTACAATGACGGCTTAGTTCGAAGAGCTGTGAGCTTGGGTTTACTCAATATAAACGGGAAAGGCGATGAAACATCGCTTGAAGTCACGAGAACATTTCAATTCAACCCTTATGCGCCGGCAGAGTTTAAGCAGCTAATCAGGCTTAGCTATATAAGTCACACCCAAGACCAGGTTCGCTACAAATTCCAATATGACGATTTTTTTAGATTTATCCGAATTGGTAGTCTTGGAGTTTTACACGAGCCTTACAAGTACACCCATGCCGAGTTCATGCTCGGCTACGCCAAGCGAGAGGATCGCCGCAAACTGAGTCATTGGTTCGCTGGTCTGAATATCGGAGCACACCTCGAGTGATGACAAGAAAAACCACATGTCTGTTGCGACTCTTGCTTCTAGGTCTGGTGGCACTAATGCCACTAGACCTAGAAGCAGCACCAAAGAAACCACGCAAAAAAATCCGTAAACAAACGAGTGGTTCAGTCCAAGGCCCCAATCAAGGTGAGCCTTCAAAAGTCAATCGCACGGATGCTGCCAGCACGATCCTTGAAGTCAGTGACACAACCCCTGATGACGTTGAGACCGTATCAAACAAACCTATTGATCGATTATTTCGTAACCCAGTTCTCGCTGCCGGATTACTCAGCGGAGCTGATGCCATCAATAAATCCATCGACAACCTCATGGAATCTCTCTTCTATAATCTCCTCGATAATAAGCTGAGGTACCCACTAGCAGGACCAATTAGCGGAAACATGGCCTTTACTAGGGACCTTTACAACGCCCGAGACGGTGCTTATGTGGTCATCGATCGCTTTGGAATCGGACCCGAATATAATCGCGAGGTTTATCGCTACAATGATATTCCAGTCTTGCTAGGCGCAAGCCAGTCGAGTGATGTTTACGATATTTATTTGCGCGCTGACCCTATGCGTATCACGGAAAGCAAAACCCTACCTTTCTGGCGGTCGGCCTTAAATAACTGGTTTGGGATTCTACCCCTGCTTGAGGCGATATTACCGCCATCGTTCAACCCCAACGAGATGTATGACCCACTTAAACGTTTTGAGACACCGTTCACGTTCCCATTATCGGTTGAAGCGGCTGAAGCAATGGATATTGGCAGCATAAAAAGCTACTCGATTAATGGCGGCATCAATCTAGGTCTTGAGATCGGCAAAGGAATCCACGGATTCAAGGATCAGGTCATGACGGGGCAAACTGCGTTCGAGATGAAACTGCCCTACACGGTATTTAGGACAGGGGAATACCGAATCAATGTTCTAAAAAAAGATAGTCATACAGTTTTAGTGGGCGTTATGGACGCAACTCGTCTCGGACACAGAATCGAGACAAAGCTAGGAAAGACCTACTTTTTACTCGCCAAGACTCTTCCGCTTTGGCGTGGCATGCCTGCAGCAATTTTCCCTTTAGACTTTGCCATTGAAGAGGCGGTTGGTGATGTTTTTGGACGTGTGTATGAATTTGACATTCGCAATGACGAGGCAAAGACAGCATTCATTGAGGCCGTCCATGGCAATTTCGCGGCCGCACAAATTTCCTGGTTGCGGGCGAAAGAGGAAAAACTAGAAACGGGCGTGAAGTTTTCCTACACCAAAAACGAAAAACGCTACGAAACCGGATTTGGCATGGGACATAACGTCTACCTGACAAGCCGCCGAACCAACCGCACTCACTCTTCGGCCGAGATTGAAATCAATGACACCTCTGGTCGATATTTCATTTTAGAAGCAAAAGAAGACTCCGATCAAAAGCGTTGGGACATGTTGACTGGACGAGCTGAAACAAATGTCACATTGCAAGCTGATCTTATGGTTCGCAAGGTTGTCGAGAAGGAACTTGGTGAAGACTCAATTAAATCCCGTTACGAATTTGTAGCCGAAGGCAACCCCATAGACGTCACGTTTAATCTTTCTCTTACTGATAAGTTCGTAGAAACTGAAGACCTTCAAAGCTATCTGACACTACTATCAAAATTTACCCAGCTAAGTTTTAACGGTCTGCCACAATTTGCGATCCGGGATGAGGGCAAGCAATCACAAAGGCGACGAGAGGGGTTTTTTCTCCACGACAATAGTGACAGACATAAGCTGCATATCACACCGACTCATCTTGGACAATTTGAGGGTTATGCTAGCGTCAAGATGACTCATGATCATCTTTTGTCAGTTGCTTTCTTGCCGCGAATAGAGCTTTGGAAAAAATTCTGCGAGGCCTTTGATGTCAATGATGAGGAGAAATGCCTGCTTTGGGAGAGGTCGCTAGCTTGGCGAAATCTCTATCGTATGAACAAGTATCTCACGTTACCCCTGCGTCTGATCGACTACAAGATTCGCTCCGCAGACGCCGTGGATGAAATCGAGCAGGCTGTCGCGGCATTAAAACAATTTGGAGACTCGATTAGTCCAACAGAAAAACAAGACTCGCTGCGTGAGCTTTTTGCGACTGAGTATCCTCTCGAGACGGTCGAGGCTCTTCTTCTAGCCTCTGATTTAGGTCAGATTCCGCGTTCATGCGAAATTCAGACAAAACCAAAAGGACACGCGTCACAGGAAATAAAAGATCGGTTTAAATCCATGGACGGGCATCGATTCACGAGCGAAAAACCATTCCCTCCTGCCCTTCGCTACGACACGACCAAGGACACTGAGCGAAAGTTCGATCCGGCAAATCTTGCTTTTGTAGGAGCAAAGCCCCGGGTCAAAAAAATCACCCTCTTTAAGGATACTGATTCAAAACCCCAGATCACGCCCACTCCCAAAGACGAAAAACCGAAAGCCACAGCACCTCTGCTTTCCACAAAGATCTCGGTGGCAAAGATTGGTGGGGCTGAGCGCCTGAGTGTTTATGTAAAATTAGAGCAGTCGGGTCGCGTCCAACTGGCCAAGTTAAAGCTTTTTGAAGACGTTATCGACGTGCCAATCCCCAAAGACGCCGCCTCACCCAGCCCAGATCGAGCTAATTTTATGATCAAGTTATCGGGTCCAAGCAGCCTTCTGGCAAACGTCGTCTCGGAAGAGTCCCTGGTCAACGGGGGTGATTTCAAATTAACCTTATCCATTTCCGCTAACGGTCTGATTTGGAGTGACGAAAAAAGCTTGGAATTTCGGATAGAAGGCGGCGAACTAAAGGGGCGCTAGGAAGAATGGCGAGGGGCTGACGAATACTGTTGACTCCTATATCCCATTATGTAACTTAGCTCTCCTCGCGTGCTCTGTGGTGGGTGTGGCGAAGTGGTTAACGCAGCGGATTGTGATTCCGCCATCCGTGGGTTCAAGTCCCATCACTCACCCCATTTTTCCTTCAAAAACGATCACTGAGCCCGATAAACGACGCTTCTACCATCCTTTTGAACCAAGATTTGGTTGTCGGTCGTCATCTTCTTTAAAATACGTTTAGCAGTAGCAAGGGAAACATTGATCTTCTCTGCCACCTGTTGGCTGGAGAGAGACTCTTTCTTCAATAGCGTTCTGATCCGATTATCCATCGGCAGGCTCTCAGGCTCATCTCGGACCACAGTGATGGCCTCACTAAAGAAACGCAGGCGATCATTATGAATTAAGATGGGCGCGATCGTATAGGGGCACAAGTCCCTTACTCTCATCACCGCATTTCTTATCTTCTGTTGCCAGCCTTGCGCTTTTACACTTTCTTGCCACACGTCAGTTTGGATTTCTGCTAAGGCCGCGCCGCTCGCTCCCCGCCCTATAAGGTATTGCATCAAATCCGCCATCGCCGAGTGCTTTTCGAGATTAACCTCATAGGAATCGGAGATGACCAAAGATTTTCCGTCAGTAAGTTTTATCGTCGGAGCGAAATAACCACTAACAAAACTGGCGACGATTTTCTCCTGCCAGTCAAATTGAAACCTAGGACTTTCACCACGGATGGTTGCGAGGCAAGACATCACGGCGAAACGATCTGACCAACTCACGGCTGCCATTTTCTCAACTGCATGCAGGAGCTTGAAGGTGCGATCAAAATCTCCGGACTGATAAGCCATTGCGGCGTAAACAACCTGAAGCCGCGCCC
>JBIJBX010000202.1:0-4832 GCA_044344995.1 Oligoflexales bacterium
AAATCCAAATTGTAACCTGGGTGTGCCATGAGCAAATTATCCAAAATCGATCCGGACTGCAAAAAAACCGTCTGGGGCAGATATGCGATAGACCGATGACGATCGCTAAGACTCACCCTCCCCTTATGGGGTTCCAGCAGTCCAACCAGCATTTTAATGACAGTGGATTTCCCTAACCCATTTCCGCCAATGATCGCGGAACGCTGATTAGCTGAAATCCTTGCATTGAGCTCAAAAGCTATTGGCTGCCCGTCTGGATACGCAAACGAAACGTTTTCGAATTTCACGGCTGTATTTTCTTCCACACCGGTCGCAGAAAAGACAGAACGACCAGAAAGTAACTGGGGTGCTTCTCGCCAGACGTTAGCAACATCTTGTTCCATGCCCCTTATTTTTTCGTAGGCAGCGAACGTCTTCTGCCAACTTTCAACCAGAGCGGATGCGCCGTAAAGCGGTCGGTAAAAATAAGACAGATAAACAAAGAAAACCAAAAAGGTTTCAGCACTAATACTGCCCGGAGCCACCCAAAAAACAAACGACATTACAAGTAGAGCTGTTGCGGCTGCTGCTACAAAATCAAAAATAGGTGCATACAACGCGGCCCAAAATCCAAAGGCCTTTGCACGTTCCGTGAGCTTGCGATTAGCCCTCTCAAATATTTGCTGCACCAGGTTGCCAATGCGGGAAACTTTTATAAACTCCTGATTTTCAGAAACCTCGAGTAGCTCCTGGCCAACCGCGTCGACGCCGGTATAATACGCGTCCATAGTGCGCTTAAACCTAGGCCCTAAAACAAGAACGACCCCGAGCACCAACGGCACCGGTAAAAAAGCTGCCACGGCAAGCTGCTGATTGGTTGCAAAAAGCGCAATGGATGCGCCTAGCATAAACAGCAGAGATGTAAGCGTCTCCCACAGCATGGCGCCCCAGAACTTTGAAAGGGCTTGAAAATGCATGGACAGTGATACTAGTTCGGGACTTCCGACCACGCCACGCGGCCTGATGACACTGCGTAGTATGCGTGATCTAACGCCCTCAAGAATACTTGCATCAAGGGCAAACCCGAAGCGAAGCTGGAAAGCGGTCAAAGTCGCTTTCACTATATTCGCGATCAGGAACATACTTAAAAGCAGCATCAAATCTGATTGGTCAGCAGATCTAACATTTATAACTAACAGATTTAAGATTTTGCCTAGAACAATCGGCACGAGAATTTCAACGCCTGGCAACGCCAAAGACACTAAAACGAGCACGGTGGTCAGGCGTGGAAACTGACCGAGTTCCTTAGCTAAAAATTTTATAAATTCATTAACTCGCAAGCCGTCTTATCCATTCCTTGAGGGCTACCTAAACCCAAGCTGGGTAGGTGCTTAGTACATGGAAATCAGCAAGGTTCGCAATATCCACATAAACTTTGCCATTGCAAACAACCCAGGCATGACTCTCTAGGGGCGTCGTTGTCATGCCAATTTTCATCTCCGCGGCATAGCCTGCACGATTTAAGGCAAACCAAATGACCAATGATTGGTCCAAACACCGAATGGGAAACGGTAGCCAACGATAAGACGACTGACAACGCGCCCAAATGGCATCGGGCGCTAGTCGGCTCACGCCAATACGAGGAAACCGCAAGCCCCAAGCCCGGAAGCTCTGTACGGTAGCCTCTAAACCCCAAAACTTAGTCCCTAAAAAGGCAAAAAAATGTAGAAACACATATGACATGGATGGCATTAAATCCAATAAATATAGCAGGTTATTATAATTTCATTGCAATTGAATGTTGACTTCATTTATAAACATAATGGTGTTTAACCTTAGGAGGATCCCATGGTCTACAAAAAACCAAAAGTGGTAAAACTAGGCAACGTTCTAACTATCAAAGGCAATCGTAACACGAAGTCTGACGGCACAACCGTTGGTTTCCTATAAGCCTTAGAGTTGCTTAAACTAAACAAGACTCCCCAGTGCCGAACGGCAACTGGGGATATTGTTTTTCTAAAAACTACCACCAGGTCGACAAATGAATTTCCGACTCAAATTAGATCCACTGATCGTCATGCAAAAAATTGATGATCAGGATGTGCTGTTTTCAAAGAAGACAGGCGACTTTTACGGACTGAATGAATCAGCAGCGTTTATGCTTCGTCAACTTCTCGGGAGTGACTTTAGGACAGCCGTCTCACAATCTGCGGCCGCATTTAAAGTTGATAGAAGCGTCATCGAGGGTGACTTACTCGAACTTGTGGAGTCACTGGTGGCGTCCGAGCTTGCAGAAAAGCAAGATCTTTAAATTACACCTGAATTTTTTTGGGCCCTATGCGCACCCTCCACTCAAGCCACGATCACTTCGTAATGGCAGGGCCATCACCCAACGGCTCGCCAGAGATCTTCTTTAGAGGCTCCGCTTACGGTCACGCCCAAATTGGCGAAAATAAAATTGTGTTTTCAGGGCGAATCGACGAAATCCCGGGGCGGCATAAGCCAAAAGACTTTAGTCAAACTGCCAAACTTCTTCTTGAATACCTTCAAGAAAAAAAATCTTTCGCCGGGGTGAAAGGCCAATTCATTGCAATCGGTATTGTAGACCGCACCCTAAGGGCACACCGCAGCAGTTTTTGTGGCTCAAGCCTTTACTACGGCGATAGGTACATCAGCGACAACCTTTTCCAATTGTGCAGAATCGAAAATCGTCAAGAGATTTCAAAACAATATGTTCTAAACTTCGTCCTCGACGTACCAGCCTGGCAATTTGATGGACACCTAGCCCCCATCGATAACCTTTTTCGCATCCAATCAAATTCCACCCTGGAGCAAACCAATAGAGGCTTCAAGCTTACAAACCACCCACAAGAGGCATTTTCTCTCTACGAATGCCACCAACAAACCTACAATGATGCTGGCAAAATAATCCTCGACCATCTGCGTCAAACAATTCAAGACGATCTATCTTTCTGCGGCAATAAAAAGGTATTTTGCGAGCTATCGGGAGGACTAGACTCCTCTTTTACAGCGGCGCTTGTGGCGCAGGCAAGGCCAGGAACAAAGGCCTACGCCTATTCTTTTCCTGACCAGCCATCCCACCAGCAAAGCATCATTTATGCGAAGTCAGTCGCCAGTAAATTCTCTATCCCCCTTGAAATAGTTAATGGCAATGACATTAACGTCCCATCTGTCGAAGATGGAATTCCAATCGCCAATGAGCCCGCTGACTTCTTCTGGCAAGGCGCATTATTTGGCCCAGTTATTAAAAAAATCTGTGGAACAGACAGTGTCGTTTTTACAGGTTTCGGTGCCGATCAAATTCTAAACCGAACGAGCACTGTAGTAGTAAGTCTTCTACGGCAAAACAAATTCTCCTACTTTATTGCTACCCTTCGCGCAATGGCGCGTGATGCCGACCGTTCGACAATGAATTTTCTTTGGCAATCTCTCCTATGCGCTCTGCCAAAAAAAATCATGCTCGCCCTGATGGGGATCAGGGCAGGAGAATATAGACCTTTCCTCCCTGAGGAGTTAGGTGACGGGTTGCGACACTTCCAACCAATTCCCTGGCTAAATACAGGTGAATCCTTTAATGCTCGCCGCTCGATCGCCAGCATCTTTGACCAGGGTGAACTTATACAGGAGAGATATTTTAAAGGGTGTCTCGCAGCCCCAAACTTATATTATCTATCGGCTCCAAACGTTGTGTGGGGTGGAGAACTGGGTAGAGATAATATTTGGCAGATGCACCCATTCTGTGATTCTCGACTTATCACGGGCACGTTTAGGGACATAAGCTGGCACCTTGTTCATGATTGGAATTCCTTATATAAACAGGCACTCAGGGAGGCTCAAATTGGCATACTCCCAGAAGAGCTCCGCTTAAGGAAGCGAGATGATTTTAGCTTTGATGGATTCTTTCTGCGCTTTCTAAGAAAAAATCGTGACCCACTTTTCGAGATGGCGTTTGAGGCGTCCCCTCTCCTGGAGTCACTTTTCGACAAGGAGCAGTTTGAGAACACTTTTGAGCAAAATATTTTCGGCGTCCAGACCATCCAAACCCAGAAACTAAACAGATTTTTAGGCTTTGCGGTATGGGCTAAAAACTTCAGGAAGCTCCTTATTGAGTCACCACGTGTCGATTCGCTGCCAGAATTTACTTAGGTCGTAATTCACGCCCAAGTCCTTGAGCAGATGAAACATGCCTCCGAGCTTTCGGTTAAGGAAGATTAAATCCTTAGCCGGGGCTGTGTAGCGGACTGAATTCGCAAAATCAATTGTTGTGGCACGAACTTCGGCCAGATAATCGGTACTTCCGAAATGAAATGGTTGTTTATCTTTACTGTAAACACTCGCGATTAAGCCCATCATCTTGCAAAAACCCGACTTGGTTTCGTCTGCCTCCCTTGCATCAAGAACACCTGCGGCTGCAGCCAATCGTAAAAGCTCATTGTCGTCACCAGCCATCGCTGCTTTAAGAAGCGAAACCATCTCTCGACGAAATTTTTTGGTATAAAAATTACAGGCGCCAAAGTCCAAAAGAACTAATTGCCCTGTCTCGGGCCGATACAAGAAGTTCCCAAAATTAGGATCAGTCTGCACAGCGCCCCATTCAAAAAACTCGAGAAACAGCAGCTCAAGGACCCGCTCCGCAAACTTGAGATTTTCAGCTTCACTTCGGTTTGACTTTAGCCAGTCACCCAGACGCTGACCCTCCATAAACGACAATATTAGAACGCGACGGGTCGAATATTCCTCAAATACTCTTGGAACCAAGTAATATTCGTGGTCACCAACTAGCTCGCCAAATTTATGGATGAACTTGGCTTCTTTTTTATAGTCCACCTCCT
>JBIJBX010000029.1:0-16197 GCA_044344995.1 Oligoflexales bacterium
TCAAAAAGCGAGCTCACAATTCGAGCGTGTTTTAAAAATTGCGCCCGCCCATCAGGACGCGCGTTTGCACTTAGCTATTGTTGATGCCTCCCAAGGTCGTCATGAAAAGGCGGTCGAAACCTACGAGGCTCTCCTATCGCAAGATAGATCAAATCAGCTAGCTCTGTTCAATTCGTCTATTTCCAAAAAAAATCTCGCCATGTATGACGAGGCCATCTCAGGTCTTAAAGCATTCATCAAGGGCAACCGCGAAAAATCTACCGCAACTGACGCGGCTTTCGCCATGATCGAGGAGATTAACACCCTTAAATCGAGTGGCGGCGAGAAAGTCTCTGACGATGATCTACAAGCGCTTGCAAAGGACTTGGCTACGCGCAAAACACAGCAGAATCCCGTCAAGCAGGCCGCTAACAAGACGAGCACGGACAAACCTGCTCAGGCTGAAGCGGCAAAACAATCCGACGGAAAGGTGTCAGGTAAAAATCTCAAGGTGGAAACAAATCAAATGGGTGCGGAACAGGATCCCCCAAGTGCCAGTGACCAGGATATCGAAGCCCTTGAACGACAACTCAAAAGCCCGGCCCACTAAACTTGGAGTTAACCATGAACACACGTAATTTAATCGGATTAAGCTTGATTTTCACCATAGTCTGTACTCAAAACACTGTCATCGCAGCGGAGAAGTCTGGTAAAAGTGGCAAAAAAGATGCCGTTAAAATCGACAGTTCAGCTGACCCCGATGAGTTCGTGGCGGCGTCGTCCACACGTATAGACTTTTCTGAAACTGTAATTGATGGCAAAATGAAAGCTCCAGAGGGTTTTATGTTGCAGGGGCAACAAGGTAATAGCCTAAGCCAAATGGTAAAACTTCGGAGTAATTTCCGAAATCAATTGAACAACTCTAAAAGCGCTACAAAGGCACTGGTGAAGTAAATTGAATTACAAATCAAGCGAACACGGCTGTAGGTCAGGATTTTTAAACTCGCGCGGTTGGGTCATGCTGCTTTTAGCAGGCATTTTGTTTTCTGCGCCCCTACCGCGACTTACCAGCGAGCTTTACGCCCAAAGTTCCACTGACAAAAAATCTTCCAAAAAGAAGAAAAAGTCGCCCCGCAAGGGCAAGTCACGCGACGCGTCCAGTGAAGGCGCGGGATCCGATAGTGGGTCTCTGGCTGGAGGGCAGCCCGCTCAAAAAGGTAAGTACATATTAGGTAATGCGGGTTTAGCGCCCCAACCCTTGATTGGGATAGGTGGGACGTTCGGTCTTGTGCGCCCGAACGGTAGCATCCTCGAGGCTACAGCGACGATGGCTAGCGGCAAAAAAGGCTTTATAGCAGCCCGCATTATCCATCTTGGCGCTCGTTACCGCTTGCCGCTCTTCAAGATCGGGTATTACGCCGGAGGCGTAGGCTTTCGTATGGCGTCGGGTGCATGGAACGTCCTTAGCACGTCTGGCTCGGAGTACCCGACATCGTCGTCCCTCAATGCGGTCACTTTGGATGGAGCTGTCGGAGCGCAGACTAAATTTGGATCCCTCATAGTCTCTGCAGATGCCTTGGGAATCTCTTTTCCACTGTTTAAGCTCGGCGTTAAAAAATCGGCAGTTCAGGAGACGGACGTCGATTTGGACGACGAGGCAAAACAACAAGCCAGCTTCGACGCGCTCGCTGCTGGTATGAATTTAACGATCGCAAAAGTTGGTGTCGGAATTAACTTCTAAGAGTCATTTTACTTCGCGTCATCAGGGTAAAAGAATCCCCGGATCCGCGGCCAATAAGTCGAGAAATCCTTATCACCCGAGATATCGTAGTACATGATGTCATTTTCCTCGGGAACATGTTGAAACTGAAAACCATGACCAATCTCGTGAGCAAACAACTTACGAATCTCGACATTCAGAGCGCCGTTTGTGCTACTTTTATTGTTGGACTTTAGAAAGTCCTCATCAAACTCAACTTGTAAACTGTAGCGTACCGTTTCCGTCGAACGCGTACCGGGAATTGGTATCATCAATCCATCGCGTTCGGTTGTGGAGAACCACTGCCCCCAGCCGACCTTACCATCACGTTTTTCGAGGCCTTTGGTAATTATGACTGGACAGTTAGCGTTATCAATCGAGTCGGAAAACTCCAAAGCGCGAAAGCCAGCTTCCGCGTTGTAGTCTTCGATCATTTTTTTTACGAGGGGGGTATGTGACGAATCACTATCTTGAAGGGCGAGAACGTAGGTTTTAACCTCAGACTTATCGACCTGCGCACCACATGAGACGAATAAGAATGCGAAAAGCACCGGTAAAAACAACGACCGCATAGAATCTCCACCACAAGTTCAGCATCAGCAAAAAGGACATCCAACAGTAGCAACACATCAGCAAATCGGGGGTCGACCCGATGGAGAGTTTTTAAGCTATTTTATTAAAAATGTCAATATTTCTATTGAAGTTTTAAAGATTTTATGGTGAAGCACTTGGCAAGATCGTTCCAGAAGTTTCCATTTAGTCAATAATTACAGATACTTCGCCGTTTTCCTCATGGCATTGAAAGCCCTTTAAAGGCTCTTTGGGCGGTCCGCAGAGCACCTTGCCACCCCTGGCCAGATCAAAGCCTCCACCGTGGGCATGGCAGACTAGAACTCCGGACCGAATCTCACCGAATTCACTAAGTTTTACGGGCTGATGGGCACACTGGTCAAGAAAGCAGACCACGCGCCCCCCTACCCGAGCGAAAATAACCTCGACCCCAGCGATGGATCTCGCAACCAAGACCCCCTCGCTGAAATCCGTCGATCGCCCAGCCGGGTAGCTTTGGCCCGCAGCACTCAAAGTACGCCCCTGCGTTCCTGGTCACGCTCAATGGCTCTAAACAGGGCGCTAAAATTACCCTCACCAAAGCCCAGGTTGTTTTTGCGCTGGATGAACTCAAAGAAAATCGGACCGATGACGTTTTTGGAAAAAATCTGGATTAAATACCCCTTATCATCACCATCAACTAGGAGATTGAAGTTACGAATCTTTGAATGATCTTCTGTCACGTTCGGCACGCGATTAAAGACTTCATTATAGTACTCATCGTCAATATCCAGCGTGTCAAAGTCCGCATCGCGCATGCCATCCATGGTCTTCAGGATATTTGGCGTGAGAAGGGCTATATGTTGAATGCCGGGCCCCTTATATTCGCGAAGGTATTCATTGATTTGGCTCTTGGACTCAGTCCCTTCGTTAATTGGTATACAAAAACTACCGCACGGAGACCGCAGAGCGTAACTGAGTAATCCAGTTTTTTGGCCTCGAATATCGAAATAGCGCACCTCTTCAAAACCAAAAACACTCTTATAAAAATCAGCCAGGGGCTTAAGCTCCCCCTGGAACACGTTGTTGGTGAGGTGATCCATCAGCGCAAAACCTTTACCCGGAACAAGCTCCGGCTTTGCTGCGGCCGCAAATCCAAGTTCCTCATACCGCGATGGATTTTTGTGATCCTCGATAAAATAAATAACGCTACCACCAACACCCAGAATGGCCGGGACGGGCTTTCCGTGCCGCATATAATCAGACCGCGGCGCCGCTTTCGCGCCACGAGCTATTGCCGTCTCAAAGGCTTTCTGAGCGTCTACAACCCGCCACCCGGTCGAACAGGCACATGGACCGTGTATCTCCCTAAATTTCGCCGCAAAAGTCCCGGCCTCGCGATTAACGAGAAAGTGGATATCCCCCTGATTATAGTAATCGATCGCGTGTTTTGAATGCGTCTTTGTCAGAGAAAAGCCAAGATCTTTAAATAATTTTTTCAAAGCCTCTGGCTCTGGCGCAGCAAACTCGACAAACTCAAAACCCAAAATCCCGACGGGATTATTTGACTCATGACCCATTTTACCCCCCCCTTTACACGAAGAAACCCTCGTTCAATCAATACGCATTTCTATGAATGAAGCCCCGCACAACTGTCAGCAATAAAATCCGAAAATCAAACCACAAAGACCAATTTTGGATATAATACAAATCACACTCAATGCGCTTTTCGATACTCGTGTCACCGCGCCAACCATTAACTTGCGCCCAACCAGTGATGCCAGCTTTGACCTTATGCCGCAGGAAATAACCAGGGATCTTTCTTCTAAAGTCGTTTACAAAAACAGGACGCTCCGGTCGTGGGCCCACTAAGCTCATATCGCCCAAAAGCACATTAAATAACTGCGGAAGTTCATCGAGACTCGTGCGCCGCAGGAAGCGGCCCAACCATGTGGCACGGCTATCACCAGCTGATGCAAAGACCGCGCCCGTTTTTTTCTCGGCGTCAACCGGCATGGACCTAAACTTCAACATTTTGAACGTACGACCATCAAGTCCCATCCGCTCTTGACGATAAAATACAGGCCCTGGTGACGACAAGGGCACAAGCAACGCCACTATCAGCATAATTGGCGCGAAAAGCGTTATGGCTACCAAGGCGCCAAAAATATCCATCACACGTTTAAACACACTCTGGACCCCTGCCAGCGGGCTATCATGAACACTAATCACTGGCACACCCGATATCAACTCAATGCCAGCCGCAAGTCGCGTAAGTTTCATGAGATCAGGGAGTAATTTGACATCTGGTACCTGGTTGGCGATCGACTCGAGATTCACTTCAATCCAGCCAAAGTTTTTATACGGCAAGGCGATAATGACCGTTTGCATCGGATGCTCAACAAAGAATGTCGCCCAGTCGGTCTGTTCTGGAAAGACAATCATCCCACGCTGATTGGCAATTTTTTGTCCTTGCTCAACTTGCTCAGTATCCCCGACGATGACCACACCGGCCACATCGTTAGCAGATATTTCTCCCAAGTTCGCCATGCGGTAGGCTGTTTCGATAAATTCACCGCCGCCGATAATCAGTGTCTTCCGCGGTGGGGCTCTTCGACGATAAATCCGCAGCGCCTTACGGACGAGGCTGCGGCCCAAGATAATCAGCACAGGATGAATGACTGCAAAAAGCCCCATGACCAGTCGTGAATACCGATATTCTTCATAAAAGTATGTAAATGCGATAAACGCAATCGTTGCTAACGCGCACGATTGAATGACATCAATGGCTTCCAAAATTGCGCTACGGTGACGATTACTACGACGATAAAATCCCGCCGCGGCAAATACACCCAACCAAATCACCGCTATAAAGGGCACGAGTTTAAAATACAGGCCAGCGTCTGGGATACCCTTCGAAGCTTCAATGCCCGCGTAAAAACGCGAAAACCACGCCAATAACCAGGCGATCATGACCATCGTGACATCAACTGTCATTCTTATGACCGTCAAGATATTTTGTTTTCTAGGATTCATGACGACGCAACCTCAACCCACCAAACAATTTAACTCGAGAGCCCGTCCAAAGCCGCCCGCATTCTCGCGACAAATTTTTCGCGACTGAATTGCATGGAGAACTCCCTGATTTTTCCCTTACGCCAATTGAGTGCCTCAAACCGCGTGATGGCATCGCACAGGGACGCCTCACTAGCTTCGTCAAAGAAGACACCTGTTTGCTGATCCACGACAAAGTCCAATGCTCCGCCTCGTTTGAGTGCGATGACCGGCACGCCAGCAGCCATGGCTTCAATAGCCGTAATACCGAAATCCTCAACACCCGGGAAAATGAAAGCTTTCGCTTTGCTAAAAATTTGTACCCACGCTTCTTCATCAGATGCACTTACAAACTTGGTGTTAGGCCCAGCCAAGCGCTTGAGTCGGCTCAACTCAGGCCCATTTCCAGCAATTACGAGTTTGCGTCCCAGACGTTCGCATGCTTTTATTGCAAGGTCGAATCGTTTGTAAGCGACCAGAGCACCAGCAGCCAAAAAGTATTCTCCAACGTTCTGCAAATCGATCGCCGAAAAACGGGCGACATCGACGGGCGGCGGAACCACTACCGCGTCTCGGCCATAATATTTTTTGATTCTCTTTTTTACGAATGAAGAATTCGCTACAAACAAGTCAACACGCGTAGCCGAGGTTGTATCCCAGATACGTAAGATCGTGCTTAGAAAATTTACCAGAAAGTTCAGCACTGGAATTTTACGCGCAAAACCTAGGTACTCTTCCCTCTGGTCCCAGATGTAGCGCATTGGCGAGTGTATGTAACAAAGATGCTTTGCCTCAGGATCAACAATAATTCCCTTTGCGACACAGCTCGACGTACTAACCACTAAATCAAAACCAGAAAAATTAAATTCCTCAATCCAGACCGGCATGAGTGGAAGCAGCGCTTTTCTTAAGAATTGGAGGCGATTTGCGACAGGGTGCACATGTATTTTGCGCCCCCTTAGGCCTAAGGGTAGGGTTGAGTGATCACAAAATAAGGTGAAAATCTCTGCGTCAGGATAGATAGTTGCCACGGCTTCAAGGACCTTCTCGCCCCCCCGCCAGCTCACTAACCAATCGTGAACAATCGCAACTCTCAAGGCTTTCACGCCTCCTTTGTCTTTTTACCAACTTTCGAGATTCCGGCTTTCGCCCGTCCCATTATGATTACAAAGGACAAAACTCGCAGCACAAATCTCAACGATTCGCTCAAGTTAAGTCGTGACAAGGTTTTCAGCCGGAAAAAAAAGTAGCCGGCAATATTTGCACCGTTACTAAACATGAGGTTAAGATTAAAACATAGGTGACATTCATTTTTTGCTTGACACCGTCTGATTCGCACGAACCAAACGGTCTCAAAGATAAACTCAGTTAGCCAGGCTGACAGCCCTGCCTTGTTAACGAGACCGGTGATTGCCCCTCGTAACAACCCGCACGGAGAATCGACTCACCATGAGCCATTCTGACAAGCGCACGGATCAATCGGTAGCACCCCTACCCTCGTCACACTTGTTTTGTGACGTACCGGTTGTACGCGTATCAGAAAACTGGCAGCAAGCATTTCCCGAGATCGTGGGACGCAGCTTGGCCATGTCCAGAGTGCTCGAAACAGTTGCTAAAATTTCGCGCAGCGAGAGTTCTGTTTTAATCAACGGTGATAGCGGCACCGGCAAAGAACTGATCGCCAGGGCGATTCATCGCCTGTCGGGCAGAGCTCACAAGCCGTTTATTGCCATCAACTGCAGTGCAATCCCTGAAAATCTCCTTGAAAGTGAGCTGTTCGGCCACGAAAAAGGTGCCTTCACCGGCGCGGTACAGAGGCACCCTGGGGTTTTCTCACGGGCGGAGGGCGGCACCCTGTTCCTGGACGAGATTGGTGACATGGCGCCATCCCTGCAGTCCAAATTGCTACGCGTTCTTCAAGAGAAGACCTTCACGCCAGTCGGCGGTAAGGAGCTTTGCCGCGCCGACGTTCGAGTCATCGCCGCGACCCATGTGGATTTAGAGGGAGCGATTATAAACGGGACATTCCGCAGTGATCTCTACTACCGTATTAACGTCTTACCCGTAACGCTCCCAGCCCTAAAAGAGCGCCGGGAAGATATCCCACTGCTTCTTAACCACTTCATCGAAGTTTCCAACCGCATGCACCCCCAGCAACCTCAATGCTGGTTAACCCAAGAGGCTGCCTTAATTTTAAGCGCGCAGCCTTGGCCTGGTAATATTCGGCAGCTGCAGAATCTGGTGGAACGCATTGTTGTTATGCGCGGAGGCGGCGCCATAAGCGTTGAACATCTTCCTAGTGAATATCTTACAAACGCTGGGTTGAATTCCTCCAACCCACTCGCCACACAATCCCCTAATCGCCTCGATCATCAGGCATTGGCCCACATGCCTCGTCACAACGGCCCAGCCCGCGTGGAAGCCAAGCACGATAGCCATCCACTCGCCAAAGGCTTCCCCTCCGGAACCAGCCTTGCTGACTTGAACCCGCGCCCGGGTGTGGCAGCAGCGGTGAATCCGGCTGCGTTTGGGGTTTTACCGGCAGAGGGCATTAACCTTATCGAGTTCATTGAAAATCTAGAAAATAGCCTGATCACTCAGGCGCTCCAAAGAACGGACAATAACCGCAATCAAGCCGCTCGGCTTTTAGGGATGAATCGCACGACACTTGTCGAACGAATCAAAAAACGCAAGCTCTCGCCCATGAATCCCGCCAGCGAAGAGCTTTAGAATTTCAGACTTTGATTAGCTAGATTTATGGGATGAAATTTTGAGTTTCGCCCGTCAATTGCTACAATTTTATAATATTCAAAAGTCGCCATTAGCACAGGGAGGTTTTATGGCTCGCTCGTCTATCATTCAGCTCGGTTTGACGGCAATGATTGCTGTTTGCCCGGCAACAGCAGCGTTCGGTCTTGTTGAACCGAATCACAATCTAACATCCAAGGCAGTAGCTAACCTCCTGCAACGTGGCGAAAGTGTTATCCGCCCCGAGACCGTTATCATCAGCAACAAAAAATTCGCAAATCGCTTTGATGCGACAACTAAAATCCAAGTTGATGCAAAAAGCAGTGCCGTCCGGATTATTACCGGAGATCTCGCGCCTGCGGCCGCGAGCATACAGGCGCGCGAGCTAACCGATATCGCAACCAACTGGATTGCGGCACACGAAGACATTCTGCAAGTTCAAGTGGATGACGTTAGTCTAGTTGACGCCGCTACGTTGATCACACCCGATGTACAGTTCTTGCGCTTTTCTGTCGCTCGCGATGGCATTCCCGTCCAAGACGCCTCGATTAACTTCCGCTTCAAACAAGGCAAACTTGTTCAAATTCAGTCCCGCTCATTCGGAGAGGCCCTCAATGAAGTGGCTGCTGGTTTCATCAGCGCGAAAGCCGCTGTTACAGCCATCGCTCCAGGGGCACGTGTTACTGCAACAGGTCAAAAGTACCGCGTACAAGCTGTAGCGAATGGCTACAAACTAGTTTTAGTTAACACGGCACTGGTTGACATCGATGGTGAACAATTAAAGGTCCAAACCTCTGCCCGTACGGGTGAGTTGTTTGTCAGCGAAAATACGCGCCGCTATGTAGGCAACCAAGCCCATGGCTCGGTGTTCCCTAGGACTTACTTTGAGAGTACCACCAATGATGTTCCCATGATGGAATTGGACATCCAGGCAGGCGCATCCACAGTCACATCGGGTCTCGATGGCAAGTTCCCCTTCGCAGGCACAGTGGCTCCAGCTGTAAGTGGTCTTAAAGGCAAGAAGTTCCGGGTCAATAGCCGGACTGGTACAGCGGTATCCCGTACAGCTTCTGAAAACGGCGATGGATGGGACCTAAATCTCGATGTCACGACAGAAAAAGATCAAGCCCAAGTTCACACCTTCCACCATTTAAACCTCATGGTCCAGAAGGCCAAGAAGTACGTTTCCTCAGCGTGGATGGAAAGGCCTCTAACCGCCAACGTAAACCTAGGCCAGACTTGTAATGCTTACTGGGACGGCTACTCCGTAAACTTCTTTTCCGCAGGCGGTGGCTGTGGAAACACTGGTCTGATCTCTGATGTCATGTATCACGAGTGGGGTCATGGATTTGATGAAAACACTGGCGGTATCGATGACGGCGCCTATTCAGAAGGTTTTGGCGATATCATGTCCATGGTTATGACCGATGACAGCCGCCTTGGACCGGGATTTCGTTCAAATGGAGGCATCGTCCGCGATATGGAGCCAGATAAGGTCTATCCAAAAGATCGCGGCGAAGTCCACGCTGAAGGTCTTATCATTGGCGGAACATTCTGGGATCTGTTCAAGAGCCTGAGTGCGAAGTATGACGCTGCGACAGCGAATGATTTAGTCGCAGGAATCGCATTCAAAACCATCTTTACAGCAACAACCTACAAAGATGTTTACGAGGCGGCACTGGTCGTCAATGACAATGACAGTGACACAACGACAGCTGGTCCAGACTTCTGCGAGATTAATGGAGCATTTGCTTTGCACGGCCTTGCGACCAAGTCACAAGACTGCGAATAATTTGCACAAAAGCTTCTGCTGTGCTTGCAATAACCCCCGCTTCAAAGACCTTGAAGTGGGGGTTTTCCTTTTCGAAACGTTTTTAGGATGGACTCTACCCCCCTAAACACCTAAGATCGTGGCACTAAATCATTAGTTCATCCACGACTCAGGAAGCCAGAACCATGAAAAATCTGTCCTCACTCGTCCCCCCTCGTATGCTTTCTCTCATATTGATTCTAGCCTCTATCATCACATTCAATGCATGCGGTAATGATGACAGCACTAAGAGTTCAACTGGAGACGCCGACTACACGCTGCTTTGGACCGATGTTTTTGCAACCCGCTGCGGCAGCTGCCATGGTGCTGGCAATACGGATACACTGAGTGGCCCGGATATGCGGACCCAAGATTCCTTCCACTCTGGAATGGTTAGCAAAAAAGGCACTGATTACCCAGATTGGGACACTTTTCAAAGAAATCGAGCCGATTGTTTGAATGTTCCATTTATCTCTCCGGGCAACCCTTCACAATCACTTGTCGTCGCCATTTTCGATAGTACGGTTACGCCTTGTACCGTCAAAAGTCACACTGAGCCGCCCCAAAGTATCGCGATCACGAGCACCCAGCTGACGACCTTAAAGAATTGGATTACCAATGGGGCTAATCGCTAACGCCACCCTAACGGGATCTTAAAGCATGACGACCAGAGGATGGCCCATCAAGTCAAAAAGACGCCTCTTAGGGCTTCTGTTTTTTTTAAGCGTTTTATCCCTTTGCTTTGCCCTGATAGTCTACGGGTTCCTGCGCTCGTCTTATGTGCAAAAACGCGTGCTCGCGTCAATTCGCCAGCCTCTGACAGAACTCGGCGTTGAGCTTAAGTTTGACGATTTTGAAGTCGATGTTTTCGCCGGTTTTAACTTTGTTAATCTGCGACTAAAAATTGACACGCCGCCAACACTGAAGGCCAATATATCCATCGAAAAGGCACGTCTGCGCTACGGTTTTTGGGCCTTAATCCGCCAGAAACTTGAACTTGATAATGCCACCCTCAAAGGTCTTGAAGGCTCGATTACGCTAAAACTGCCGCCAGCCAAAGAGATTCAATCCAAAAAGGAGTTGTCCCTCAAATACCTAGTGAGCCTAATCAAAAAGCCAAGTTTCACTTTAGCTGTACCGAACTTAGATATCAGTGACATCAAATTACATGTTGCTGTGACTCAGGGGGAAAACTTCACAGAATTCGACATCAAGGAGACAGAAGTTTCATCGGAGATTTCTCTGCAGCCAGACGCCTTCAAGTTTCGACTGAAAGCCTCAATGATTGCGAGCGCACGTCGCACGCTTACTAATCTTCAAACATCCGAATCAGGCGATTCAAATAAGACTATCCTCGCTTTCGATCAGATGAAAGCCCAGCCAGACTTGAATTTAGAGATTCTCACTCCGGACAAACAACTTGATATCAGCCTGAACTTGGATAATTCACAATTTCAGCTAGATGGCCTGACGCTTTCCGCCATCTCAACTGAACCATCACGACAATCTAACATTCACGTTCAAAAACTTAGTATTAATCCCAATCTTAAACTATTGCGGCAGGGCAAAATCGACCCTGACGGCGGCTTTATAGAGCTCATAAAATCACTGAAAACAACTGGCCAACTACGAGTGCTCGCAACTAATCTAGGCGTTGAGCAAAGAATCAAACAAGACAAAAGCGCCAGTTCAAGTGCCCTTGAAGTTGAGGAAATTAAATTCAACCAACATTGGGACGCCTACCTGGATCAAACCTCCACATTGTCCAAAGCAAACTGGGCCATGGACCACTCAACAGATGTGCGGGGTATTCGGCTGAGGTCATCAGCAGGAGCTAGAGTGGCCACACAAGCTGCCTCCCTGAGTGTAAGTTCGAAGGTAAAAGACGGGCATGGGAGTCTTAAGAGCCGCATTGCCATCAGCCGAATCGAGAGCCACTTTCTCGCAAAGCCAGCAAATCTAGAGCAATCTACGGAGCTTAGTTTGAATTTCCCCGACGGAAACGTCGCGGGCGAACTCGTAACAAAGATCAATGATGCGAAAATTTTGGATGCTCGCCTAAAAACGATTGGTAGCGGGACAAAGTTAGAATTGAATAGCGAATTCTGTTCAACTTTTCCAAAAGTCGTTACCGATTTAATGCCAGAGTTCAAGCAAATCGCAAACCTAGGCTGGCCCGAGACCACGGGTCGCGTCAACCTCACCATCGTTCACCCTAGATCTTGGGAAAAATTTCAGATATCTGATTGGCCGGAGCTGGATGCCGAACTCAATGCCAGCGTGACTGTCCTGCCAACGGTCAAAAGTGACCAAACGATGCCCATCTCATTCAAGTCGGCCTCGACAAAAGCGGTTTTATCACTCCGAAAACAAGAGTCGGGTGAAAACTACAGCAAATTTAAATCAACGATCGAGACTGATTTGGCTGATCTGATCAGCGCCGGGATGACAGCCCCAACCTCAATTAGCAGTAAAACCACTATTGAAACCAAAGTCGGCGATGAGACGACCGGCGAACTTCAGCACATCAGCGCAGCCGATGGTCAATCATTCATAACGATGACCGCAAAGTGGGTGGACAAGATAAAACTATTCAACGCAGAACATTACCTTGAAGTCTCAAGTCCGACCAAAATGGTTGAAAAGCTTCGAGAACCGCAAATTTTAGCAGCCATCGGGGCTCTTGGCCTAAAAAGCAAGAGTACTTTTGTAATTACCCATCCAAAGAAATCTCTATTGCGCCTACGTAAAATGGATCTGCCCAAGACAACTGCAAAATTAGAGATGATACAATTACTTGAGCAAAGAAACACCCCTCCCGCAGTAGGGCTCATTACACTGAAAAAGCCAATCAAAGCCGAATCGTCGGCGGTTTTAGGCCAGAACCGTCTTGAGCTTCAATCAAAAATCGATGGCCCGCATCTGACCTACGGAAAACTCGCTGAAGCCACAGGTATGGACGGCGCCTTCGATGCCACTGTCAACAACATTGGAGACCCAACTAGCGCATCCATGGACATCCGTTTTGGGATTAAGGCGGTAAAGTTTTTAGCTACGAAAACAGCCTCGGGATTTGATCGATCTCTTCGCGATCTGACGTTTTTAGCCAAGTCATCACTAGCCGGCGACACCATAAAAATCAGGAACATTGAAGGAGGTCTAAAAGATGGCACCCTCAAGTTCGACGGACAAGGCGAGTTTAAAACCTACGGCACAGGCCAGTTAGACGGCAAAATCACATCAAGGCTGCTGCAGGAAAATGCGCTTATTTCTGGCTCAGGTCAATTCAACTCTCCAGTCAAACTGATTCTTTTTGACCGCCAGAGAATCTCGTTTGAGGCCAAACCATCGTTCGAGAGCTTCAGCATAAAAATAGGCGACTTTGCCGCTAAAAATGTCAACGGTGAACTTGCCATCTTGGAGGAGCTAGAACTGGACAAAACTGGCAAGATTGGATTTTTGTATTTAAAAACTCAAAATCCGTTCGCCCGCGTCGATTATGAAAACGTTGAGCCATATTTGGGGGACAAATCTCGTATCACTTTTGACGAGCTCGCTTGGAAACATATTGTGATCGGTCCGATGATTCAGAGTTTCGAGATGCGCCAAAATCTAGTTTTACTGAATGATCTAAAGATTGATCTCCTGGACGGCAGTATGGTCGGACGATTTTATCTTGACCTTCACCCAAGCCGCTTGCGTACAGGTTTTCTCGGCCGTTTCTCAGGACTCAAACCTGAGCTGCTGAAAGCGCCTGAACAGCGAGCACCGCTGAAAGACTGGGCTGCGTTTGCGGGGAGAATGGCAGTAGACTTTGATATGCGCAAACGCCTTGCCAGCGGTAGAATGGACTTCACTCAAATTGGCAAGAAACAGCTTTTGAGTCTACTTGATGTAGTGGACCCGGAACTTAAAGACAATCAGATCGCCTTGGCGAGGAAGGGGCTAAAGATTGCTTACCCCAAAAAAGTCGGCATCAGTATGGATCATGGTCTTATGGACCTTGCTATTGACCTGGATGGTGCGCTCAGCCAGACGGTCGGTGTTAGGTCCTTGCCGTTATCAGGGCTCATTAACGCTCAGGCAGGCGAGGTCTTAAGTGACCTCGAATCAATGCTCAATTAACAGAATCGTGGAGGTTTCGGATGAATTTCGTCACAAAAATTTTCCCCATCTTTAAAACTGTCTTAAAGCAATTTTTTTTAGTTAATCTGATCACTTCGTGCTCTCCCAGCATTCACCTGATAGACCGCCAGACGATACTTGAGTTAGAGGCGAGTGGAGATTGGCAGGAACTTGATCAACAATTCCAAGACAAGGAATTGGCCTCAGGCCCATTACCGGTGCCAAAGGTAAAATCTGACAAAGACCGCACCCGATTATTTCGAATGACACACTCCGACGACAATATTGATCCCAAGTCCAAAGAAAAATTGGAGCCTAAAACATCAGCTGGTGAGGCGAGGTAATCCATGGGGGTTGTCAGCAAATTTTTTGTTTTTTTTATAGCTTTTTTGAACTTCCCAAACCTCTCATTGGCCCGTTCGGGTAAGTCTATTCGGAATTTTATTCCGTTAAAAAAAATAACCGTGGGCCCTTACGACAATTTTCAAAGTTCCGTCAGCGCCGACGAATCCTCCATCTACTTCACTCGTAGTCAAAACCTCTCTTCGCAAGTCTTCAAAATCGACGTCAAGACAGGTTCGACAGCGCCAGTAACCAAAGCAGAAGTAGATGCGAAGAATCCTGCTATTAGCCCTAACGGGCAAAATCTTGCCGTCACTTTTTTTGGAAATGATGCCAAGGGCGACATTTGTCTACAGGGCACTGAGCAAAAATTGCGGTGCATTACAGGCCAGGGCTTAGGAGAGCACTCGCCGTTTTGGATTGACAACGAATCCCTCGCATTTGTTCAAAGTGATGACCGTAACGACACACAGCGAATTTTTGTCTATAACCTTGTTTCAAAATCATCAACATTGCTCATGACAGGCCAGATCTATGGTCCATCAATTTCTTCCACCAGAAAGCTTCTGGCCTTCAAATCCACGAGTCCAGAGTTCGTCTTATATGACTTGGAAAAAAAATCTGAATTCAAACGAATACCTATTAACCTCCCAGGAAACTCAGGTATCGCCAAATTTTCAAGTGATGGGCATTACCTTTACTTCGCCCAATATATGTTGGATAGCAATCGAGACCTAACCCTCGACAGCCGTGACGCTGCGGCCATCTTTCGAATTTCTATTCACGAGAAAGACTCCGAACCCGAACAGCTTACTTCACTTGACCAAAATTGCTCTTATCCTAACCCAGCAGAATCAAGTCTCTATTTAACCTGTGCTTTTGAGGGGTCTTTAGATGTTTATAAGTCCCCGCTTTCAGGCATCACACCCGAAAGCTGGTCTGTTGACGAACTTTGGGAAGCCCACCGTGCCGCTAGAAGTTACAGCGATAAAATTTTAATCTTGCATCAGATAAAATCAAAAAAATCCAATCTAACGATAGAAGAGTTCGAACAACGCTTATTCAATAACTTTGTGTTTATGCACGCATGGATGCCGGCCACGCATTACGCACAAAAGCTTAAGAACACTTCTAGCGACTATGCGACACAAATGATTCTGCTTGAAACACTTAACAAATGGGATGCGCTCCCCAGCAAGGAGAACGTCGCTGAACTGGGTCGACTATTGGCAACGGCCGAGACCGAGCTATTGAAGTTACCGACTAGCCCAATGGGCCAAATTGTCAAAGCCTACCTACAGTTCTTCAGAAGTCAAAACGCGGCCGCATTACAGATCGCCAAAGAAGCAAAACCAGTAACCCCAATGGGTTTATACTGGCAAACAAGGCTCCTCGAAAGAATACTTGCAGATAAGCCTGGTCGGGATTTTGATAATATTTTAACAACAAGAATTCGATCTGGCATTGAGAATGAAGAAACAAGATTTTATTATCTCAGCCGTTTACTTAGCCGCCAAGAAGAGAATAAAAATCGCGACAAAGATCTATTACGCATTGAGACAGACCTAAATCAGGCCACAGACAGCGTCGCCAAACAACTGTTGGATATCGTCCAAAACGAACGGCAGATTTACCGCGTTCTTATTACGGATGACAAAACTATGGTTCGCAATGAGATGCGCGAAGTGGTCGACCGAGTTAAACGATTGCAGAACTCTTATTTTGCCCTGAGACTACTATTCTCCCGAAGTATAGTCCTTCTTCAAAAAAACGACCGCCCCCGCGAACTCTCGCAAATGATGAGTCTCTGGCTTTCCTACATTAATCCAAA
>JBIJBX010000203.1:0-4774 GCA_044344995.1 Oligoflexales bacterium
CAGGCGTCGATCGTTCTTAGGCAACGTCCTCACTTCCAATATCCTCTAAAAACCGACTGGACTTTCTCGTGTCCAGAATGTGTTGATACCAACCACTTGTTTGCTCAAGCAACCATGCGTAGTGAGTAAACTGGTTTGGTGGAATTAGTTCTTCGCAGTAATCAACCAATTCATCGACTGTTCCATTTGGATTTTCGCGCACCCATTCTTTTACGGATCGTTTGAATTTATTCGCATCAAACATTAAGCTTGTCCTTTCGGGGCGCTCGTGCCACTTTGTTGTCGCCAAGGCGGCAAACCCAGACCCATGAGGCTCCTCGGCATTTTTTGCCCTAGCTTTAAAATTCATTAGAAAATTTTTAAGGAATTCCACCAATGTCCTCGCCCCTACCCCTTGATCTTCTTGTTGATGTGAACGGCATTTGGCAGAGTGACAAATTTTGCTCCTCCAATGTTTTTGACTACCTTGGCAAGAGTTTGAGCCAGTGGCTCGACCAGGCTCTGCAGTCATTTGGTGTAGACAAGTCTCCAGTTATCAAGGGCAGTGTTCATCCTGGAGCCTTTATTGAAGGAAAGGTCTATATCGCCGAGGGCGCAAGGGTAGAACCCACGGCTTATATCGTCGGCCCTTGCGTTATTGGCCCTAACGCCGAGGTGCGTCATGGGGCTTATATCAGAGGTCAGGTTTGGATCGGCGCAAACGCTGTCGTAGGTCATACGACGGAGGTCAAAGGTTCAATTTTCTTTGATGACGCAAAGGCTGGGCATTTTGCCTACGTGGGTGACTCGTTGCTAGGCAGGGACGTTAATCTTGGAGCAGGAACCAAACTAGCGAACCTCAAGATAAAGGGCGATGAAGTCTCCCTCAAACACCCAAAGGATCAAAGCATCATCAACTCTGGGCTTCGCAAACTGGGCTCAATCATAGGTGACAGGGCTCAGACAGGATGTAACGCTGTTCTGTCGCCTGGTTCAATCCTGATGCCTCGTACAGCCGTTCTGCCATGCGCCCACTACAAGGGCACCCTAATTGCGGGGTTTGGCAAATAAATAAAAATTGGATGGCCAGCCAATTTTCCCTCTTTACGGGACCATAAATTCCGGATAACCTTTTCGGAATTCCGCATTTTTGAAAATTTTTTATGTTTTTCTTGTTTCTTGCGAGGATTCCCAGGGAGGGGCTCTTCTACTGCACGGGATTCCGGTATCGACACAAGACCATCGGAATCTTGAACCAAAATTAAGGAGGATTTATGGCAGTGCGCAATCAAAAAACCCGAACCGGCTTGTTGGCATCAACGATCAGCGTTGTCGCCCTATTGGCGGCTCAACCGGTATTAGCCGCAGGCTATATCGTCAAATTCAAGGAAGGAACTGCCGGGTTTAACCAAGCGCAATTCGCCAAAAGCCTAAACGGTACCAACGTTGTTGACAGCCATGAGTCTGGAAACCTCGTATTGGTTGAATTTGGCAAAAGCACTAAAAAAGAAACCGCGAGAAAACTCGCTGAACTTTTGAAAAATCCTGATGTTCAATATGTCGTAGAGAACAAGAAAGTTCACGCTTTGAATATGCCGAATGACCCCGACGCGTCAAAGCAATGGTCCATTGCTAAAGTGCGCGCGGCAGAAGCTTGGGATCTAGGTGTTGGCAGCCGTGAAGTTGTTGTCGCAGTTACAGACACTGGTGTTGATTACACACACCCAGACATCAAAGACAACATGTGGGTCAACAAAAAGGAAACACCAGGCAACGGCATTGACGACGACAATAATGGTCTAGTTGACGACATCTACGGTTATGATTTCAACGGCAACGATGGCGATCCAAAAGATGAGACAGGATCCCAAAATCCAGGTCACGGCACCCACTGTGCGGGTATCCTGGGCGCTGTTGGCGACAACAGCCGCGGCATCTCTGGCATGAGCCAAAAAGTGTCCATTATGGCTTCTCGCTTCCTCGGAGCGGATGGCTCGGGCGATCTTATGGGTGCAGTCAAGTCTATTGACTATGCAACCGCAAATGGCGCGCACATCATCAGCGCGAGCTGGGGCGCGGGCGTAAGCGCTAACGATGCCCAGCCGATCACCGAAGCAATTAGCAGAGCTAATGACAAAGGTGTTATTTTTGTTGCTGCCGCCTCAAACGATGGAAAAAACAACGACGGCTATGAGGTCTATCCGGCCAACACGCCACTTCCAAACGTTATTACAGTTGCTGCCTCCGGCAATGGTGACACGAAACCAAGCTGGTCTAACTATGGCCAAGCCAAAGTCACACTTTCTGCCCCAGGCGAAAACATTTTCAGCACCCTCCCAGCTGACAAATATGGCAACCTAAGCGGAACCTCCATGGCAACACCGCTCGTCTCAGGACTGGTCGCCTTGATGCTGTCTCACAACCCGAATCTGAAGCCTACGGAAGTGAAAGCACTTCTCCAGGCCTCTGGGACGAAGGTTGAGATTGAAACAGCGTGTAATTGTCGGGTTGATGCCGCTGCCGTTATTCAGCGTGTCCGAGCTGAAGAATTAACGATAATGCCCCAGGCTGCTACTATCGCTCCTAACGCGACATTGCAGTTCGGCGCGTGGGGTGGAAAAGCACCTTACAAGTTCGCGACATCCTCTGATGCAGTCGCCGCAATCGATGACAAGGGCCTATTGACTGCCAAAACCGAGGGAGAAGTGAACGTCACTGTTTCTGATGCTGATAATCGCACGAACCAATCCTTGCGTATCCGCGTTGTCGTCCCTGGTAGCGGTGGCGGCGGAGGCGGTGGTGGTGGTGAAGAGTGCCCATTCGGTGACCCGCAGATCTGCGAGATGATTTGCTCGATCCAGCCAGATTTACCTTGGTGTGGAAAGTAATTTCCCCTCAAAGAACTCGGTTTACTACATAAGATGAACAAATTGGGGGTCACGGCATGTGACCCCCATTTGTCATTCCGAGGCTAGGAAAAGCCATGATTTAGACCTATTACCTCTGGTTTTATTATGTTTTTATTGAAAAACTTTGGATTTTAAAGTATTCCATGCCTGAACGATGGTATGGAGCTTAGCTTGCAAACTAATTCAATCGACACATCCCCCAAAAAAACAGGTCAAACTAATGATTTGATTGGTTTTTTATCTGTATCGCGTGCGGAGTGGCAGGACTTTGCCGCTGGCATTGGCGCACCGAAGTTTAGGGGCGGCCAGATGGGCGACTGGGTCTTTAACCAACTGGCCTCGTCCCCAGAAGAAATGACCAACATTGCGAAGGATTTGCGCCAACTTCTTAGTGAACGCTTTGACTGGAGCCTCCCCCAAGTTCAAAGTAGTCTCGATGCGCCCGACGGTTCAACTAAGCTGCTCCTTAAAACAGCGAATGGACAGCTCATCGAATCAGTTATTTTACGTTACGAAGGCAGGGTCAGTCTCTGCGTCTCGAGCCAAGTTGGCTGCCGAATGGCATGCAGTTTTTGCCAAACAGGGAAACTGGGGTTTTTCAGAAACCTCAGCACCCACGAAATAATTGCACAATATTTAATTGCAGCACGTCAGGTAAGAGCCGAAGGGCGACGATTATCACACGTTGTCTTCATGGGCATGGGTGAACCGCTAGATAACTATCAAAACGTCGTGAAAGCTGTTCAGTTACTGACCTCCCAGGACGGATACGGTCTATCTGCTCGTCACGTGACCGTCTCTACGTCTGGCGTTTCTCCTAAAATAGAATCTTTAGCCAACGACGCCCGTTGTGCATTAGCAGTATCGCTGCACGCGGCTAGAGATGATTTACGGCAAGAGCTCATGCCGATAAACCGCAAATGGAATCTCGCCGCACTCAAAGAGTCCTTACTGAAATATCAGGACTCAACCGGCGGAAAGATCACGTTTGAATACATTATGATTCGAAATAAAAACTGTTCGATTCAGCACGCAAAAGATTTAGTCAAATTTCTGCATGGCTTTCGCGCCAAGGTAAACCTCATTCCATTTAATGCTCATCCTGGACTACCCCACGAGCGCCCCAGCGATGAGGAGATCCGACTCTTCCAATCCTATCTTGCGGATCGATCTATTGCCGCACCCGTGCGCTATAGCAAAGGCCTTGAAGTCAGTGGTGCCTGTGGTCAATTAGCTGCTAAAACCCAGGATTCTTTGCATCTGGCACCAAAACGACTCAATATTATTACCGCCGTCCAATAGTTCTTTTGAACTAACCGCTCGACAATTTTAGCACGCCTCATTAAGTTAGAGGGGTCAGTCTAAAATCTTAGGGTGGTTTTTTGCAGTTATGAACGGACAATTTGAATTATCAAACGCCGGCTTTCGCCCTCAACGCGCAATCCGACAAATGCCCAGTCTAAATGTGTCTTTGACGCTTCCGTTTGAGTCCTGGCAGTTACTCTGGAAGTTACGCACGGTCGATATACATGAAGCCGGCGTAATATGTCGTTATGACATTACCGATGAGAAGGATTCTGGTCATGCCCTTGAACTCTGGACCCTGCTCGAAGCCCAGCCTGACGTCCATCTCCAAATTGACACACAATCAGATGATTTCTTTTCACCTTCGGTTGACGCAACTCTCATAAATAGATCGAGACAACCAGGCGCACTTGAGCTGGAGTTTAGTTTCACAAGTCGAAACCAAGATATAGAGTCATTACTCGCCAGCATGACAGACAGATCCCCCAACCTTTCGGGAAAGTCTTCGCACAACTAGTTGATGCCGGATCTCGCACATCGAAAGTCCTAGCCATGGCAAAAAAAACAATTAAAAAAGCAGA
>JBIJBX010000204.1:0-4759 GCA_044344995.1 Oligoflexales bacterium
CACCCGCGCTGAGTTGTTGATGCTGAGATCTGGTGATTGGTCGCCAAAAAAATTGAACCTTGAAAGAGAATTAATAGCTGTTGACTCTGTCGAATCCACAGAGCACCACAGGAAAAATCTTCATATACTTCAGCTATCTGTCGAGAACTTTGCGTCAAGGACAACAAAAGAAATACGGGAACATATACGACGGTTTCGCCAAAAATACCAGATTAGTGGTCTCGTTTTAGATCTTAGGGGTAACCCCGGCGGTCTTCTTGATCAAGCTGTTCATGTGAGTGATATTTTTCTTGAAAAAGGTGTTGTCGTGACAACGCGTGGTCGTCGCGAGGAGGTTGAAACCGCAAATCAACTCCACGACGAGGCAGACTATCCCATGGTTGTTCTGATGAATGAAGATAGCGCGTCTGCAAGTGAGATCGTTGCTGGAGCTTTGCAGGATAATGGCAGGGCCATTGTGATCGGTCAGCCAAGCTTTGGCAAAGGGTCAGTACAAACAGTGTTTGAGTTACCTGACCAGAGAGCTTTGAAGTTAACAATCGCGCGATATTATACGCCTGCGGACAAGAGTATCCAAAACGTCGGGATTACCCCTGATGTTTGGATTCAGCCAGTCATCAAGAGTTCTGACAATGCGAATCTTTTTGGTCCATACCGCTATCGTAATGAACAATTCCTGCCTAATCATCTCACGGTGAGCGCAGGCGGATACGTCAATGGGATGACGCCATTCATCAAGGGCTATTACCTTGCGCCGCAGTCCCAGTCCGATAAAGCTGGACCGGCACAAGACGATCCTTCCATGGATGTTGCTATGGGTGTCTTCTCAAAGCTGGCCAATACCTACGGCATGAGAATACCCGAAAGTGCGCGAAGATCTGCCCATTGGATGGCGCTAACTAAAGAGAGCGTTCAGGAAATCCTGGCGCCTCGATCTCGCGAAGCAATTGCCTGGTTGCAATCTAGACATAATGTTCGCTGGCGTCCAGAAATACAGCGAGTTCTGTCCTCATCAGGTGTCAAGCTTGAAATTTTGGCTCCCGAAGGCGGCTTGACGGCTGCTGCTGGCGTAAGCCTTGACGTTCCCTGGCGTATCCGTAATACCACCGGAGCTGCCATCGAAAATATCTCCGTATTTATTCAGTCACCTGTCTCCGGACTTGAGACGAAAGAATTCCTACTTGGAAACATTGCCGCGCAAGAAACACGCGAAGGGATTCTCAAACTACAAATCCCATTTAGTGCGGTGGCAGGAATGCGGTATGTCACTGCCGGCGTAGCCATTGACGCCCAGGCGCTACCTGAGTCTCAAGATGAATTTCTGGTCAATATTGCCGAACGCGAGCCAACGTCAGTTCTAGCGGACGTTTCATTTCGCGATGGTGCTGGTAGCCGCTATCCAAACATTTTAGAGGCCGATGAGCGGGGTTTCGTAACAGTTTCACTTGCCAACAAAGGGCCAAAAATCCTTAAAAATCTGAAAATATTGTGCAGTAACCTCGGTGGCAAACAAGTGACCATCCCCGAGGCAGAGATCACCGTAGGCAGTCTGATGCCAGGAGAAACGCGTAAATTTGACATCTCGGTTGAAGCTAAGTCGCGCCTTGAGTCCACGTCAATTTTAATTGGTGTTGCCGTCAAGCATGGATCATCTAGTGAGACTGTATTTGCGTTGTCAGATGTTAGAACCACCATATCACTCAGTAAGGCTGAAAAACTTTCGCATTAGGATTTCAATATGTCGCATCGATTGAAAATCAAGATTGTAGTTGGTCACCTCAGAGAGCAGGCGATGGTTAGTCTCTGGGAGTCTATTACGCAACATCATGATGTGGAAATATTAACGCAGAAGGTCGATGGGGAAGAAAGCTTTTATACCTGCCTGCCAGTGGTAGAATTCCCGATTATAGCGGATATGCCCGGATTTTTTCGTGACCTTGACTCCCATCTGCGTGGGGCGGATTTGATTATTGGCGTCGAATCTAGTCGATTATACTCGTTTCAGGCGCTTAGAATTGCACGAAAGCTTGGAATCCCTTTTGTTGCCATGGTTCACGAGTATGAGCCATTTATTTACGAGAAGTTTCAGAATATTCGTGCCGTTCAGCATGATATTCACGCAAATGCTTCCATGTTTCTTGCCACCTCTTCGCGCGCGGTCAAGTTACTTGAATTAGAGGGCGTCGACTCTCAGAGAATACGTAGTCTGGTTCCCGCGACAGATGCTAGTTTATTCGAGTTCTCGGAGGCTCGCTCACAAAAGTTTCGGAAATATACAAAGATTCCTGCTGATGCGATCGTTTTAGGATTCAAGGGAGACTTGAATCAGGTTGAGCCAGCTTTAGTTTTAGCGCGCGGTCTAAGGCTTGCTCTCAACAAGTTAACTCAAGATAAGCGTGCGCAGGTCAGACTGCTGATTTGTGGCAGCGGCGCTCAATCCGAGAAAATAAAGTATGAGATTGCGGATATGGGGCTGGGGGGGCAAACTCTATTTTTATCGCAAGACCCGACGCCTTTTCTTCGTGATTTATTGTGTGCGGTCGACGTCATGATTGAAGGCCGAGGCTCAGCTGAGGGCATTCCGTCGCTTCCTTGGCATGTGGTCTCAGCCGCATACTCTGGGGCGCGATTTGTGCTCCCAAGCGGATCAATTTCAGATGACGTTTTATCAGGTCATTTGGTTCGAAAAATTGACGACTTCACGCCAATTCATCTGAGTGAGGCTTTAGTCAAAAAGATCAATGATGGCCGAGAATCGACTGATCAAAGAGCCGAAAGGGCGCGTGTGGCGACGCAAAGGTTGGCCCTATCAGCGGCAACAACGATGGTCTTGGCAGTAATTGAAGAGGTCGGAGGACGTAATGAGCGTCGACTGCGACGGCAGGGTCTTTTATCTTTTGTGAAGCAATATCAGATGCCAATTTCTTTTAAGGATGCAAATGAAGTTCTTGTGCGCTGTGAGGAAATGCGGGATTTTTCTGCGGAAAATGAGGCTCGATTATACTCAGAGATTTTACGCATTCGCGGCGACGCTTTGATGGCCTTAACCCGCAATGAAGAAGCCGCCAAGGCGTTTGAGGACGCTCTGAAGCAAAATCTCAAAAATCACCATGCACTTCGTGGGCTTGGCTACTTAGCTTGGCAAGGACATAGTCACGAGGACGCCATGCGGTTTTTCAAGCGTGCGCTAGCCGTTGATCCTAATGATTATCAGAGTTTGGTGGGGATTGGCCTTGTTTACCGTCGGCTGCAAATGTTTAATGAATCAGTTTATTGGCTGCATAAAGCTGTTTCAGTGGGCGGACTTGAGTCAACCTCACTTAGTTTGATTGTTCAAGCGTGCCTTGAAAATGCGGAAAATGAACAATCAATCGGTGTGCTTAAGTACATTCGCGAAAACATCGGAGATCATCCAAATTTATCACGTGCCATTGAAAAACTAGAAAGCCACCACTAGTTTAACCAGAGGTGGCTTTAAAAAATTCTGCTCGTTGACTGTCAGAGCTTATTTTTTTGAACGACCGGTAACGTCTTTCGTCGCTTGCGTCAGGCGGCTAACCTTACGACTCGCGGCTTTCTTGTGAATTACTCCGCGGCTTGCAGCTTTCATCAGCATCTCTTGTGCTTTGCGAAGAAGTGCTTCAACTTTTTGAGCGTCCTTGTCTGTGCCAGCTTTCAAGCCTGCAATAGCAAAACGCAGTCTTTTGACCGTAGTTTTGACACTGGCAAGATACTGACTATTTCTGTCCCTTTTTACAAGGGCGGCCCTAGCGCGTTTTGTTGATGACTTGTGATTTGCCACTTAAAACCTCAAAAATCTAAAGAGTTTTTTCTATCTTAGCCTTGCCACAATACGGCAAGTAGTATCTTCACGAAAAGGCCGAAAAGCTCAAATCTTAAAGAAAGATAGAGCGCAGACTTTTAGCAGTGCACTTACTTTCTGTCAAGCAAACAGAGCTGGACCTGCCAACACAACCTCCCCATCGACGGTCACCCAGATTGGCTCGCCTTGGCCGGGTCCAGCCGCGCCTAGTCGGATTTATAACGACTAAAAATCTCATAATTACAGTTAGTTAAGTTTACCTAAAGATTTTAGGTAGGGCTGCCGAACACTTACCGATGAGCATAAAAAGGGGGCGCCCGTGAAGTCTAAGTCATTGAATCTATTATTACTAGCTTTGTCCATCATAGCCCCGATTCAGGCTTGCCAAAAGCCATCCGTTACCGGTCAAAGCCAAACAGGCGGAGGCGGCGGTAGTGGTGGTGAGACCGTTGAGAAAGTTGATTTTGAATTAATTGGATCAGTTAGTGAAGAGGATCCTGGAGATCTTGGAAATAGTTCATCAAGTGAGGTTGGTGGATCCCTCAACCTTTCGGCCGGCAGTGGATATCAGATCGCAGTGCTTTCAATTAGTCCCGACGGCAAAAAGAACTTGGAGCATGAGTCCGTTTCAACCAGTCGTTCGTTTAAATTAAACTTCCAAGCACCCAAGCGTTACTTAGCTCTTGAGATCCTTAGGCGAGTTGATAACAAGAAGTTTAAAGCCATATTACCTCCCCCCACAACTGCTAAAACCGCAAGTGTTAATTTCGACAAAACTTCGACTATCGCGGGTGTAATCCTTGATAAGGTCGGTTCAAACGCCGCAAGTGGTAATCAAGCTGCGCTTGAAGCGTTAGCAAGCCAGAGTGTCTCGGTAGCCGACATCATGAAAATCGCCCAAAGCGTTCGTCGTACATTTGATGAGCAAAAGTCGCA
>JBIJBX010000032.1:0-16086 GCA_044344995.1 Oligoflexales bacterium
GTTCATCAGCAGTTGTCATGTTTTTCAAATTAGGCTCTGCAAGAATTTGAATGGACCAAATCATGGCAAAATCATCGTACAGGCCACCATGTCCCAGCAGCATGGTATCGAGGATTTTTGGATCCATGGACGCTAACGGCGGCGATGAGACTATCTTGTATTCAGCGCGTTCACTTTTGCCGAGTTCGGTGCCGACGCGTCCGCAGTTGTATAAGGTCGCTGCAAGCAAAAGAGCTGGTACAGCATGCGCTACGAGAGAGGCCACGAGGTGCTCCTAGGAGGGATTTAAAAGCAGCATTTTAATGTGCGGTAAAATCCCTCGCTGGAGGGTTGTGATAATGAGCAGAATAATGAGAGGGGCGAGGTCGATTGGTCCGCTGAAATCTTGAGTTAGTTTTCGAAAGGGGCGATACATGGGCTCTGTCATGTTGCGAATCAGTTGGACGAGGGGATTGTAGGGGTCTGCTCCAACCCAAGAAATTATCACCGAGGCGATAACAATCACCTGTGCGAGATTTAAGACAAGCTCAACTACGAACGAGACCATCTGAATTACAGCATCTGACATGGCGCAATCCTCATTTGGGGAGATTTCCAAATGATAATAGACGCTTGGATTAACTTGGGTCAAGTTATATTTGAATTGATAATTAAAGGGCAAAAATGCGTTCACCAAGCTTGGTCAATGAGAACCAAGCAAGAACCCCGCAACCCAAAGATATGGACAGAAGAAGAATTGGTGGGCTGACTGAATTAATCCCTAGATGATAAAGGCCCCAGACCAAAGTGGCCGTGGAGGCCATAGTTAACCCTAGGAGTAGACCTATCCAAAGGGTTACGGCACCGGCTGTTCGCTGAAAGCTAAAGGCTTTTTTTGCGGATTTTTTTTCAGATTGCTTCGGATTGCTAAAAATCAGGGCGGCGATATCGATGGCTTGGTCAAGAAACCGCCGCCCAATTACTTTTCTATTACGACACCCAAGGCTAGCCCGCTAAGAATGGCTGGCAGTAACAATTCACTGCCAGCCGATTCTTCCGTTCGGCTGGATACCGTATCCCCGTCTCGGGCGAGATTTATGTCGTTAGACAATCGGTCAAGATCAGCTCGTAAATATTCGATACTTTGTTGCGCCTCGGCATCGGTGACACGGTGTCCAGGATCGTGAAAACGATCGCCAAGCTTCCCAAGAGACTCGAAAACTTCCAATGTTTCCTTGTGCAAAATTCTACAGTGCTCGTTTTGCTCAATATCCAAGGGCATACGTTCAGCCTCCACCTTGTGTCAACAGCTATAATTACTTACGATGGACCAAACTCCGCTCCAGAACAAGGGCTGCGAGTGCTCCGACTCCCATAGCACCTGCGATGAAAGGGTAAGGCTTCGAGTGTACCTGTGAGTCCAGCTGCTCGGCTCCCCGTGCAATGGTCTTACTTGTATCTTCCACTTTTTGACGCAAGTGCCCAAGACTCGAGCGCAGCGTCTCAAAATTAATGACCTCTTTGGCCGTTTTGGTCTCGGTAGCTGGTTTGGTTCCTTGGTTGTTGGCGCGGTCAATGTCATTTGAAAGGTTATCAATCGTGCTCAAAACCCTTTGAGCGTCTCTGTGAAGCGCATCGAATTGACGTTGTATCTGCATTGAAACTGGCATGAACGGTCTCCTTTTTGATGAGTGTTTAAACATCAGCTAAGATGTTGCAAACGTGGTGCCAACTTCTTGTTCCGCAAGTCATTTAGTCAAAAGATCACTCTAAGTCTGTAAATCATTGACCCATGAGGCCATCATTCGTCAATCATTCGTCAATGAATCGTGGATTCTTATGTTTTTGAATGGTGTGCTAGGAGCACAAAAGACTCGGAACTAACACAGTTTGCCTGCGCACGAGCGATTACTTCCGCTCTCCAAAAATAGCTGAGCCGATACGCACGCAGTCTGTGCCGGCAGAAATAGCAAGACATAAATCATTTGACATGCCAAGACTGAGCCTGCCAAGGCCAACATTCAATGCGGCCTTGCGCAGTGATGAGTAGAGTTCAGGTACTATCATCTCACCTCGGGGCAATGATTTGGGATCAGCATACTGTGCTGGCGGAATAGCCATAATGCCCTGAAGGTTGAGGTGAGGGCAGCTCTTCGTAATAAAATCGGCAAGTATGGATAAGTCTGCTATGGTGACGCCCTGCTTGCTGTCCTCGTCGCCGGCGTTAACCACGATCCAGACGGGCAGACTTTTTTTTCCGAATTCTTTTGCATAGCGTTCCACATAACGCGCATGTTTTTCGCTCGCGATAGACTGAATTTCATCAGCGGCACGCACGATCTTCTGAATTTTGTTTGATTGCAATTGGCCGATAAAAACCCAGCGAATGTTTTTTAGGTCTTGGAGCTTTTCGTATTTATCAAGGAGTTCATCGGCATAGTTCTCGCCAAAGTCTCTAAGGCCGCAGTCGTAAGCTTGGCGAATATTTTCCGCGTCAAAAGTCTTGCTCACAGCGATTAGGCGAATTGCCGAAGACGGCCGACCAGCCTCGGCACAATACGTTGCGATTTTTTGCCGAATGGCATCAACCCGCTCTTTAAGCATGGTCAAGGCCCCCGTCATCTCCCCGTTTTGGGCGGAAGATTACTTGCAGGCTGCGCTGGTAGAACTGGCGAACTCGGCGGATTCGCACTTTCAAGGGCTGGCGAATTTGCCGGTTTACTTGGAGATTTTTCAACACTTTCCGAAGGCGACTTCGGCGCATTCATAGCCTGTGGAGCTTTGTGCTCTGGTAGGGGGGATTTCGATGTGTAGCTAGATAACGGTAAAAAAGTCTCTTCCTCAGTTACTTGGTACTGAGGCGCACTGATATAAATGTCACCGGCATCAGATATTTTAATGTGCACATTCCTCAAGTCCTGATTGCGCGCGCTGGATATATCGATGCCATTTAAATAAATGCTTCGACTCCCTGACGTTACAGGCAGGGACGAATTTGGGGTGGTCGAAGAGCCTGACGCGAATAAGCCACCCTCCAGGCTTGATAAGGCGAGTGCAATAAAGCCAACCAAGGCTGCTCGTTTAATAAGCAAGTAAAACATGGAGTCTCCTTTAGTAGGTCGGACTTGGAGTTTTTCACACTCCCGTTGTAGTATTATAACATAAAACTAAGCCTTTGAATGTTTATACAAGAAACAACCTTTGAATTCCCCAGGAGAAATTTGCATGAATTTGCTGAATTCTAAAAAGTTGATCGCCCTTGGTTTTGCTGCTGTCGTTTGTTCTGTATCCAGCTGTACACCGACCATGTCCGGCGAGTATCAGGATCCTCAGAAACCTCGAATCATCGATGACAAATGGAGTCAGACAGATACTCAGTCATTGATGAAAACCATGTTGACCTCAGCACTCGGACGCCCCTGGCTCGCTAACTTCAAAAAAGGTCACGGCGGACAAAAGCCCATTGTGATCGTTCAGGATGTACAAAATCGCACAGATGAGCACATCGATACAGTGGCTCTCACTGAATTTATGGAAACTGAACTGATCAACAGCGGAGAAGTGCGATTCCTTGAAAAAGCACGACGTGAGCAGATTTTAGAAGAACTAGATTTTCAAGATAGTGGCGTCGTTGCAGAAAGCTCCAAGAAGAAAAAGGGCAACATGGCTGGCGCTGATTTCCTCTTGGTTGGTGCTATTTCCAGCAAGACTCACACCAATGAAAATCTGAAGAACACCTACTATCAAATTCAAATGAAATTGGTCAATATTGAGACTTCGGAAATCACATGGGCTGAAAAAAAGGAGATTTCCAAGGACATCAAGCGTAGCGGTGCTAAATGGTAAAAGGGCGTCGTGTGAGCGTCGCTGTTCTAACAAGTTTAATTTTGGCCGCCTCAATGGGCGGCCTTATTGCTTGTGCGTCTTATACGCATAAAATGTCAGTCATGCGCGAGGCTTTTGATCAAGGCGATTACGATCGTGCCTTAAAAGAGCTCGCTGAAACTGGCTTGAAAGATCGATCAGAAGATCGCCTGCTGTGGAACCTTGAGTCGGCGACTATTTTTGATCGCAAAGGCGAGTATGCAAAAAGTCGTAAACTTTGGTTTGAGGCAGATCGCATCGCCGATGAGCTGTTTACGGTAAGCGTTAGTAAAACCGCTACGAGTGTGGTTGTTAGTGAATCTTCCAAAGACTATGAGGGCGAAGACTACGAGAAAGTGGCGATTCACGCCATGCTCGCCCATCAGTACATTGGGCTTGGACTGTTAAATGAAGCGGTGATTCAAGCAAGAAAAATCAATACGAAACTAAATGAGATCAGTCAGCAATTTAATCCAGACGGCAAGTATCGCTACCGTGAGGATGCCCACGCAAGATACTTGAGCGCACTGATCTATGAGTCGCGCGGTGAATTGGATAGCGCCATCGTCGACTACAGGAAAGCCGTTCAGTTATATGAGGGAGATTTTTCCGATTATATAATTGGAAAAGTGCCCAAGGGAGTTGTTCAGGGGCTTTACCGCTGTTTATATTTACGTAAACGCAGCGACAGACTTAAAGAAGTATTGGATAAATACGGCCAAAATTTAAATGGCGTCTATGCCCTTGGTAACGAGTCTCAGCTGCTCAACACCGGTGAAATAGTTGTTGTACATGAACTTGGTCGCGTGGCGCGCAAGTTTCCCAAAGAGCAGTTTTTGACGGTGGGAAATCAGCTTGTGCGTTTTTCATCGCCGATCATTAAGCCGAATCCTCTAGATACTCGTGGCACTGGTGTTTTGATCGAGGGAAGTAATTTTTACGGCGCGGAGAATACAATCTACTTTGACGCGGTAGCTAAGGACTCCCTCGAAAACCGCAGGGCGCGCATGGTCGCCAAGCAAATGGCGCGCCTGGTTTTGAAGGGACAAATAAATTATCAGACGCAAAAAAATTTCGGGCCATTGGCCGGACTTGCGGTCAACGTTCTCAATAATGCGACCGAAACCGCGGACACTCGTTCTTGGTCCACCCTGCCGCAAGCCTTCTTTGTGACCCGCATTCGTCTGGCTCCTGGTCGCTATCAAATGGTTGTCAAAACCAATGGACTTGATGAGGAGGTTCAAACTGTTGACGTTAGTCGCGGCCGTATAAATCTCTTTAGGTCCTTTGACCGTTAAGTTTTTGGAGGTCCAATGCACGATAAGCAAATTTTTGCCATTCTGCCCACGCGTGACGCCGAGTGGCTCCAAGCGCGTTTGGCTAAGGAGGGTATTGAAGTGGCCTCCGTGTACAACCAGCAAACTTGCACGTCAGGTTGCTCGCCATCGAAAGAAGTATGGGCGCATCCGCAGGATGTGGACTCTATTCAAAGAATCATTGTTGGTGATCGACTCAAGGCCTTGGAAGATCTGGGAGCAGATGTACGACTACTTAACCAAGTTTTTGACGACACGAAGACGCATGCCACCTGTCCTGCTTGCGGTTTTAGTTTTGAGACTAAAAACCTGAGCTGTCCGGACTGTGGCCTTAGCTTTGGTTCCTAACCTACGGCCTTTTTGCGATCAGCGGCGAATCCAAGCCTGATTGTCGTAGGAGTGTTTAAATCCCGTCACAGCCTTCACGCTATTGATGCGCCTTTCAGCTACAGCATTTGAGGCGGCGTGCGTTGAGATACCTTGCTTATCAGCTTCTGAGTAAATTGTTAAGAGAGTATTATAGATGCCTGCAGCTTGATTGCGCGCAACCTCGGCGTTGTAGCCCCGGAGCTCATTATAAACATTGATCAGTCCACCGGCGTTAATGACATAATCTGGCGCGTAGAGGATATTTTTCTCGCGAAGGATTTTGCCGTGCTTGTGTTCGTCGAGTAGCTGGTTGTTGGCGCCACCGGCGATGATCGGGAACTTGAACATAGGAATCGTCTCGTCGTTGACAATTGCTCCGAGAGCGCAGGGGGCAAACACGTCGGCGTCGACGCCATAGATGGCGTGACCTTCGACAGCTTTAGCCCCGTGTGCCGCAACTAACGCGTTTACTTTTTCCTGATCGATATCACTAACAATTAAATGTGCTCCGGCCTCGTGCAGGTATTGGCAAAGGTATCGACCTACGGCTCCGCAGCCTTGAACCGCGACTTTAAGTCCCTTAATATTATCTTTGCCCAAGCGTTGCTTAACAGATGCACGAATCCCGTGGAAAACACCCCAAGCAGTTACCGGTGATGGATCACCTGATCCGCCCGGGCGACTTGTTACACCAGTGACATAAGGCGTCTCTGCTGCAACTTGCTCGATGTCATTCACATTGATGTTAACGTCTTCTGCGGTGATGTAGCGACCACCTTGGCTGTTGACGAAGCGACCAAATGCACGAAATAGTGCTTCGCTTTTAATTTTTTTCGCGTCACCGATGATGACGGCTTTGCCGCCACCAAGATTAAGACCCGCGCATGCGGCCTTGTAGGTCATGCCGCGCGAAAGTCGCAGAACGTCAAAAAGTGCGGCATCGGTATTGGCATAGTCCCACATGCGTGTTCCACCAAGCGCTGGACCAAGGGTTGTATCGTGGATGGCGATGATGGCTTTGAGCCCCGTAGCTTTGTCGTGACAAAAGACCACTTGTTCATGACCCATCTCTGTAATTGTTTCAAAACCCTGCATTCTTTGGTCCTTCCCGAGCTCTTGCCAGCTCCTGCGTGGTATCAGCACCATTTCTTCGTAGAAACATCAAATCATTTAAACGAGGGCCATGAATTTATCGAAACGATTGGTCTTTGACAACAAGGGGTTATAGGCTGGCCGGCCAAGCTACATAAGAGCAACCTTGCGTGATCTTTTTTTGCTCAGATTCTATACAATTTGCTGTCTTTTTAGGGTGTAGTCGCTCATTCGCGGGGCATCGTTAGGAGCCTTGTGTAACTGGGACTCTGTCTTTTGATTGGGCAGTCTCAATTTGACCGTGACTCTAGGATTAGCCGCAGTTGCTCTTCAAGGTCGCGGGTTTGTTCTGCCCACCAGCGATCTGAGCCGAATTGTGGGAAGGCTCGAGGAAAACTTGGGTCATCCCAGCGTTTGCCGATCCAGGCTGCGAAGTGAACAAATCTCAGTGCTCGTAACGGCTCAATCAGCCTTATGGAACGATGATCGAAGGGACGCATCACTTCATAAGCTTGGATCATTTTCCTGAATCGAAGGTGTGTCCCATCGTCTCGTCCAGGCAGCATGAGCCAAAGATCCTGAACGGGTGGACCGGTGACCATATCATCAAAGTCCACCCAAAATGGGCCATCAGGACCCCAGATAAGGTTGCCAAGATGGCAGTCCCCGTGAATTCTGATCGCATCGCAGTCTTTAAACCAGGGCGATGAAATTTCACAAATTTTCTCCACGACGTGGCGATATCGCGCCGAGTAATTGTGCGGTATCAACCCGCTCGTTTGAAGCCAGCTTAAATTATTGATTCCGTAGGTTTCGGGTGAAAGATGGATCCTGTTTTTGGCCGTGCGAAGCGAGCCCGTACTGTGCATTCTTGCCAGTAGGCGTCCGACCCTTTCACATTGGAGCTCGTCAAGTTCGTCCGGACTTCTACCGCCTATTTTCGGGAAGATGGCGTAAAGCAATTTAAGTTTCACATCCTCAAATATGGAATGACCGTCGTTGTCCACAATCGGTGAGACAACAGGTATGTCGGCTTCAGTTAAGTTGAATAGAAAGTCATGCTCGTCTTGAATTTGGGGTCGTGACCAGCGCCCTGGCCGATAGAATTTTACGATGACGAATCTTTCTGAGGGAGAGCGGATCTTGTGATTTTCCGGCAGCTCGATTTCGACTTCGTAGACCCTATTTTCCATGCTATTCAGCGCAAGGCATCTTCCAGTGCACTGATAACCCACCGACTCCACCGCATCCAGGATGTGCTCCGGGGTTAGTGAAAAGAAGTGCTGCGTTGAGCCGCCCCAGGGGGTGTCAGTATCACTCACGATTCACCGTCCACAGCTGCCCGTTTCTTTTTGGGTCGAAGCCAATGCATGTCAGTGTCATTCATGTTTTAAAAAACTTCAGCGCATGAACGCTCGGGTCTTAATGCCTCACAACGCGCTTTGATTGTTTGACGTTCGGCAGAGGACAGTAACTGCGCATTGGTGACTTTGAATGTAAACCTGTTTTTGCTAGCAAAAATTATCTCGCCTTCAATGCCGTATACTTTATTGCCTGGAACCCAGGCATTTTCTCTCCCCACCAGAAATACTTTCATGGGCTTACCTTTGATGAATCGAGTCCAGCCATCACCAAGACTCTCCACCGAGCGTAGATCCACAGTAAGAGACGTATCAGCATCACTGAAACCGGGTACTTCCCAATACTGAATCATAAAGGGATTAAAGGCGATGAGTGGCGCCGTTTCGGGGATCTTGGCGACTTTTGCGGCCTCGCCTTTTAACTTACTGTGGTCACTAGGCGCCATTTGGCAGCTGGTTTCCATGAGGAATGAGACCATTTTAGGACGATTGTGGTTGGTTCCTTTCCAGTCAATTCTGCCTTCGCCACCCGTGCACGGAAAGCCCATCGCCATCCAACCCGCATTTCGCTTGTGGCCCCGTTGTCCTGATGCGGAGAGACAAGGCGACATAATGCGCGTTACGAAAACCTTATGGTCCGGCAAAAAGATGGCTTGATCCTCGGGGACGTCAATCGAGGTGTCGCACTCATCAAGCACCGGGGTGAAAGTCTTGGATGCAAGTGGGAGTGGCGATGATGGCTGCGGGGTTTGAGTCGCGGCAGATGCGGAAGGACTAGCATTATGGGTTGGATTTGCCGGCACACGCTGGGGTGCCGGTTGATTGTTTGGGGTCAAAGAAGGTTTGGAGACGTCCTTTTGCCAAGGTTTGACAGGATCTGAGGGGCTGCGCGTTCCAGTGCATGACGTCACAAGGGTGCCACATAGGGCGAACGTTAGCACAAATAAATTTAGAGAATAATTTATCAAAAGTTTCTGGTCCTCATATGGAGCAACGGTCTACGTTTTGCCATTCATGTTATCACGTGGAGATGGCGACCGGCTATAGTCGGTAACCACAGCCATAAGTAGACGGCGCAAGGCATACCACGTAACACCGGCTCCGAGGCCCAGTAAAATGGGGTCCAGCCCAGTCGATGTCCAAGCAAGTACTGTGCTATCTGCTGTCGGTAATTCGTTTTTTGAAATGATAGTGTCGATTACAGATGTCAAACCGACCATCACTAAAAGCACCCTTAAGGTTAGCGCTGCTCCATTGGGGAAGTACCGCGATAAAACTGCAGCAATGGCAATGGACCCAATCGAAAGCTGCCAATGCAAATCAGCATTGGCCAGATGCTTCCAGGTTGGAACCATCAGGTCTTTAAAGATCGCCCCATTGCGGAAGTAGCTTAATAAATGATCGCGTGCCAGGGTCACGCCTGTAAGGGATGAGGGGGTATATTTATGGAGCAGGGTTAGCAGCATTAGAAGCGTGCTAACAACTATCGTCATTCGTTGCCAGGTCAGAGGCGTGTCCTTTAGCTGTCCAGCATTCTGCTGCCGGATGCCCAGCAGTGCCAGCACAGGCGAGATCGCAATCGCCATCAGAGGAGAAATCAGCACGCTAGCGAGTAGGACAGCACATCCTGCATTTAGCCAGCTCTGACCACCGGTCCGAGCTGCAGGAGTGCAAAGGTGCCGGCATGATCGACCGCCGCGAGCACGGTCCCCCGGCTCAGGACAACTGCCGCCGCCAGGATGCCGCCCACCCAGCTGGACGTCAAGATGCGAGCCGTGACCGCCGTCAGGAATGCACTAGCGGTGATCAGTTGAGGTGCCAAGTTTGTGAAGGAGCCCCCATGTAGGCGGTCGAACTGGCATAAGCCCAGTAACGTTAGGGCAAGGCCCGGGGAAGAAGAGCTGATCGGTGAATTGATTAGGGCCATATCCGGCTCAGTCTGAGGAAAGTTTGGGGCGACTGGTATGCCGCAATACTGGGAAAGGGTGCGGTTAAAGGCTAGGGCAGTCGAGTAAAACTCGCCGGTTATGGCCTGAAGGGGCTGATCAACATGGAGCCATATGAGGCGGTTGGATATGACGAAACATATTAAAACTATGGTGATCAGCTCGAATCGGTTAGCTATTAAATGAGGTTGTGCTTTTGGCATAGTCTATATAATCACTATTAAAATCCATCGGATACGTCGTACGGCTTGGCTACCAAGGTTTACAGGTCTCTAAGCTTAAAAAATAAGCCAATATTTATTTATAGTTGCAAGAAAAATGCATGATGGCTAGGAAATTATAGTCATACTTCTGATAAATAAGCTTGACATAGTTAAAATCCATTAGTAAACCTCGGTCCGCTTGAAAAATTCGCTTGTTCATTAAGAATTCAGAGGAGAATTAAACATGGCATCAGTTGAACTACGCCCCGGCGACACATTGAATATTGTATGGTCGTCCGTTCAAGATACTCCGCTTGGGTTGAGAGAAGTTGAGAGCAACTTCGCTTTCACATACGAAGAGCTGCTAGCGAAGCTAAGAGCTAAAGGACGTACTGGCAAGAGCCGCCGTTCAGGCACCGAAGGTGCAAGATTTAGCCGCGTTGTTGCTTTGGCAACCAACGCTATGCGCAAAGGTAAGTGGTCCACAGGCGCAGACATCGACAGAGACGAAGTATTCGAAAGAATGATGAGTCGCTTCCGCATGCTTCAGGACAAAGAGTTCATGAACATTACTGGTAACGCGCGTGAATCTCTCGTCGAACTATGCGATGCAAAGAGCCTTAAGCCAAACCAGCGTAAAGAGCTCAAAGATATTCTTGAGCGAGCTGGGATCCGAGTTGATTAAAAAATTCACTGGTTTGTCCTTCTGAATTTTAATTTCAATTGACACTATAGGGCGCCTTAAGCCAGTTTGGTTTAAGGCGCCTAGTCTTTTGGGTGTTTTGTTTACTCAATGAAGCACGGAAGTGATCCCAGTGTCCGAGTTCAAAATCTTAGGAATCAATCATTTAGGTTTAGCTGCCAAGGACCCAGCCAAGTGCGCTTGGTTCTTGAGTGAGGCCCTTGGTCTAAAAGATCTCGGCCAGGAATTGGTGGCAAGTCAAAAAACTATGACACAAATGTTTTTAGCATCCAACTTTGCAATGGACGGTGAGCTTGGTTTTTTATCACGCCTGGAAATTGTCTCGCCCCAGGTAGGGACCACCGATGGTCCGATCAGTAAATACATTGATAAAAAAGGTGGCGGAATTCACCACGTAGCTATTGCTGTCCAAGGACTGCAAGCGTTACTTGCGCGGCTTAAGAGTAAAGGCGTGCGGTTGATTGACGAGGTTCCGAGGGCTGGCGCGCACAACACTTCCATTGCATTTGTGCATCCAGATTCGACGGGCGGGATTCTTATAGAGTTGGTTGAAGAATCGCGCAAATAGTTGAGGCGCGACTTACAGGATGACATACAAATAATATTCCTATAGAATTACATAAGATTTTCGAATTCTGACAAAATTTAAGCGCCCGTTCTCCTGTTTTTAACGGACGAACTGGGTGGGTTCCGCTGTGCCTGCGACAAACCTCTCGGTCATGGATCTAAAAGATCGGGATAGAGCAAAGGAGACTAGGCGAAGTTACCTATGATTCAACCCACCAAACTTCTGCCCATAGCATTCGTGTTTACAGGACTTGTCACCATTGTTGATCGAGCTTTCAATGATGAAATGACTCGCCTGGCCACCATTCGGCAAAGTTTTATCACAGCGATTGGCGATGCGCGGGGTCGTTTGACGGCTAATGTGTGGGCTGCCCTTTCAGATGGGCAGATTCAACAAAATTTTGAATTGGGTAACATGAACACGGTGACCCAATCTCTTCAAGGCTATGTAAGGCCAGGAGAAGTCTCGCAGCTAGATCTTTATGACTCTGGCTGTAATCTATTGGCGCGGGTTCCCCAGAGCGGTAAGCCTGCTAATGATGTGTGTAAAATCATCTCTGCTGGTAAACCCGTACTAAAGTGGGACGTGAACGAGCAGAAGGAACCAGTACTTGTGGCGATTGGTGCCAAACAAGTTGCGGGAAAGATGGTGTTCGCGTCGGCGCAGCTCTTGATAGATCAGACTTGGGTGTCCCTACATCATGACCTCGCGAGCTTGGTAGCGGATCGAGAGATGAGCATTGGTCCTACAGGTGGGGCTGAGCTCTGGCGGGAGGGGCGACAGACTGATGGCAGCTATGCGTTAACCCTGCGTGTCGATGGCTGGTTCTATCGTCTGGTGCCTGAGTTGACGGGGCTTGCGCTGGTCCCAATTAGAGAGAATTTTTGGATCGTCTATGGAGCGCTGGGGGTAATTTTACTTCTCGCTCTTTCGGAAACCTCGTCCCAATCTCGTCGGGATCAAATCGAACGCGGTCTTTTGGAAGGCTGGTTGCGCGAACAGTCAACAACAAAAATCCCAGGTGGCGGATCTTCAGGCCAGGTACCGATTGATAAATCTTGGTCCGATCTTTTGACGACCGCGAAAACATTGATTTCAACGCGTGATGAACAAAGGGCGCAGCAGTTGAGGCTTATGTCAGAGAGGCTCGAAGGCGTTTCGAATCGCTTGCGTGAGCGTGAAATCGAATTAGCAGAAATTCGTAGAAAACTTGCAGAGATGAGTGGACTTGCGAGCTTACAACAACAATTGAGGCATACGACGTCGTCGTTTTTGCATCAAATGGCGCAAATACGCGAAATTTGCGAGACCATCTATGATCTTGTGCATGATGGCTTGGGTCGTCACGCAAAAGATCTCGGTGTTTTTGTGGACCGCTGGCAGACTGGTCTCAACCAAGGGACAAACCGGGAGATGGCTGCGCGAAAATTCTTTAGATCGTTGGTCGAGGCGCAGGGCCGCTCACCGGGCAACTCTCAACTTGATGATGATATGAGACAGTTGTCGTCGATTACCTCGGGTACATTAGACCAGGCGTTACATGCCGCTATGCTTGCGAAGAAAGTGCTTGAGAGCTGCGAATCAGCTTCTCAATTAACATCCCTTTGGCATGGCATTGCCGAGCGAGATGATTCAGTCAAATCCTCGGACTGGGTTGATTGTTTGCTGACGGCGCAAAAGCTGATCCGCGGTGATGATCGCTACAAATCACTTACATTCGAGACATTGCCGCATATCGGAAACCCTAATGAAATGTATCCTTCGGTTGCAAAGTCAGCTCTGATCAGTGGTTTTTTTCATCTTTATCTCGGATTACTAACAGGAACTGAGGCGAGCCAGTTGACCCTGCCTCTGGTCGTTCGGCAAAAGCGTATTAAAGAACAAGCATCAATCATCTTGTCATTACCATCACGCCACGCGGATGTCTCACCAGCGACAATGCCAAGCCGACAATTGCTTTATCATTTGGATATTGCGCGTCAAATCTTGGGTGCCTGTGGGTTGAAGGTCGCCGTGTTGCCGCCAACCGCTGCCGGACACCCAGTTGGCATCACCTGGAACTTGCCCACGGCTATGGCGTCCCTACCTAAGCGTCAGGCTGCCATGAAGCAAGATGGTTCGGAGTCAACAATTTAGTGAGCCGCTCGATCAAGAAGTGCTTCTGGGTCATTTGCTTGAGGCAAGGCGCCAGGTAGATTTTGAGTGTTTGAAGGGCGGGCATTTTTTTCCGCTAAAATTCGTTCATTAAGATTATTGATCGAAGTCTTCAGGGCAGAATCAGTTGGGGACAAGTCGAGTGCTCTTTGCCACGACTTCATCGCCAATTCGCGATTGCCAGTTTTAATCAGCAGAGTGCCCTTCATTTTCAGCAGTTTCGGGCTATTTGGATAAAATGCTAGCATATTATTCAGCTCCACCAAGGCCAACTCAAAATCTCTATTTTTGAAATGTTGATTAACGCGCGCAATCCCAAGTGTGTAGCTTGGTGATTGGATGGGTCCTTCGGGTTTTCCAACGCCGAACGCCGCGTCGAGCATCTCAGTTTTCCCTGATTTTGATTTTCCCAGGTCGGGTAGGGCAGAAACTAATTCTTTGTCTGTATTCGCTGGGTTTGAATATCTACGACCGCCCGCGAGAGCCGGCAAGCCAATATCTTGAGAGTTAACTGGAGCAAGTTCCGCTATGGGAATTTGGATGTCATATTTGGCCGCGTTATCAGGAATTTCTACGGAGTACTCGCGCTCGCCCACCGCCGACCGGACGACGAAGGGCTGCTTTGGATTGGCTTTACCCAATGGGCGAGTTTCACCCACAAACGGATACGAGATTGATCCAATGAGGGGCTTTTGTCCCGTTTCTTGCGAGGGTGACGCACAGCCTGCTAGTAACCACAAAATGACGCCAGCTTTTGACGAGATCGCAATCATCTTAAATAAATTAGCGACTACTCTAGAAGTTGTAGGAAAGTGAGAAGTCACCGCCGCCACCTCCGCGAGAAGTTTGGAAATCGTCACCCACCAAGATTGTGCTTTTAGTTATGTAATGTGCGTCAAATGTCGCGACGAAGCGTCTGCCCAGGTAAACATCCCAGCCCGCTTTAACGGAGGGGGCGAGATATCCCTTGCTGACAACGCCACCAACCCCGAGGTGTAAACCGTGGCGAACCCGATCATAGATTTCAATGCTGCCGACAAAGTTCCGCGCTAGCAAGGCGTGCACTCCTAGTAAGTATTTGTATGGCAATGGCCTGCTTTCTCCCGAGTAAGGTGTGTCGGTGCCGGCGCTGGTGCCTTCGCTTGGGTACGTCTTCAGTAAGTCCGCGGTGTTGGTCCAAACTGATACAGCTAAACCAAAGTCGAGGCGACGATTGTCGAATTTTTCCAAGGTTCTCATATGCAGCCCAAGAAACGATTTGTCGCGAGTGTCGCCCGCCACATTTGGTAGCTGACTGCCGCCTAAACCCACCAAAATTTTGTAGTCAGGGACGTACGTGTCGCTGTCGCGCCCCTTTTCAACTTGTTTGTAATCAACCGCCATGCGCTGGTAGTTACTTCTAAGGGTCTCACTGTTGTAGGTCCGTGCCCAAGCTAACTCTTTCGTTTGAGTGTTGAAAACATTGAATGCCAAAACCATATGCGTCGTATGATAGACTAAAACCACATCCATAAAGTTTTCAATACCCAGTTGACCGGCCGCTTCATCCATTCTTTGAAGGTTGGTGAGGGGAGATGTGATCATTAGTTTTCCATCGACCATCGTGGATGTTTTTGTTTTACACGGGATACAATTGAGTAGCTTGATTTTGCTGTTTTCCCTGATTTTTTCACTGACTAGTAGTTCGACATACTGTTCGTATGTGCGTGGGAGTGTGTCGGAAATGTCAATGCGTCGAATGGCGAGGTTTTTTAGGCCGTTGACTTGCCCTTGTTTTACGTCGTAGGCAAATTCAGACAGAAGATCGTTCAAAACGTCATGAAACTGTCGGACCTCGCTGCTTGGCGCTGCCATGGAGTTTTGCGACTGACTTTGGGCTTTGTAACTAGATTTTTGTGACAAGCGCTTGCCTTGCTGTGATTGTACCTGCTGTCTTGCGGTTTGTTTTCCCTGTTGCCGTCGCGACTGTTTTTGTACCACTTGTGTTGCGTTACTTGCCTGTGATGATTGCTGACCCTGCTGCGCGGCGAACAGTGCGCCGCCCTCAAGCAACATGAAGTAAGCCATGTACATAGCCATAATTTTAATGGTAACGAGCACTTCCGTGGCTCCTGCTAGCAGAGGTTCAAAAATATAAAGCTGATGGACCACAGAGTGTATCGGAAGTGTTTTGGTGGACTTTAATGGAGTCAGGTGGTTTGTGATGCAGCCTGTGAAGCCTGTCTCCGCCTGTGGCTCCTAAAGCTGCGCGCAAAGTTTGGGGAAATGGTAAAAGCCGTAATTTTAAATAATGAATCCGAAGGTGGGGCAATCGCGTATAAAATCGTCCCCACTTTGAAAATAAAAACAATTTATCTGTATTACGGCTTAACGACCGGACAGCTTTTTCCTGGGTAGCATTTGGCGAACGCGTCACTCGCTTTAGCTGTAGCTTCAGGTTTTTTGTCCAAGCACTGTTCCATGACTCGAAGTTCAGAAAAGCTCAAAGGCCCACTCAACGGACCAACGTCGATCGTGATACTTTTATTCAA
>JBIJBX010000031.1:0-16086 GCA_044344995.1 Oligoflexales bacterium
CCCCCCTCTGACTTCTTTGGAAACAACACACAACCTGCAAAATCGAGCATACAAACTCTCCTGACAGAATAACGATTTATCGGCACTGAGAGGCCGAGACTTAAGCCCTCCCTACCCAAAAAAAAACGACCAATTTAACCAATAAAATATGGGATTTAGCGAGACGATTCTAGCTGATCAAGCGCAATATCCCGTCCATCCCGCCATTTTTTCCAAAGAACAAATAAGCGGAGGTATCCTGAATCGCGTATAATGAAAGGGTGAAAACATCGAAGTTGATTTGGAATTGACAGAAAGTAAAACGATCTCCAGGAAAAATTTTTTTACCTGGCTACAAGTTCAGGAAGGATGATGAACATGGGATGCAAAGGTATTCGTAGTTTTCAAATTATTAACCAGGGCCAAATGGGGCTTAAAAAATTTGTAGCTACATTACTTATCGTGAACTTATTGTCAGGCTGCAAAACAACACCTTCAGAACCGTCTTCTCAAAAAGCAATTTACGGGACGCGAAGCTCGTGGGTTTTTTGGAGTAAAGGCGTGTTTGTCGACGTTATCCCGCGAATCCATCGAGCAAAAGACGGTGCACAAACGCAATATTTCTGCGCTTACTATGGGGAAGGTGATCCGAAGTTCAAACCAACCCAAAATCCGGAACATGATTTAAAAACTGTGTGGGCCACTTATGAATCCGGAACCAATCGCTGGCAGTCCAAGCCACTAGCAGCGCATGATCTCAAAAAATCTATAGAATCGTCTCCAGACACTAAAAACTCAAAAATTGGATTTCGAATAGCGAAGTGGATTGGTGCACCACTGTTGCTGGGGCTGTTAACCGGTGGTGGTGGGTTTATTGTTATGCTCGGAGTATACGGTATGTTACTAAACATAGGCGGCACCGCTCTTGTTTACACAGTTGGCGGAGTAATTGTCGGCACTGCTGTGGTCTATGAGGCCTCGGACATTGCGAGGACAAAAGGTCACACCGGCCAGATTGTAGACCAATCCAGTTCGATGTACGATCCGGAGGCAATTACCCAAGCTGATGCGGATCTTGATTTTTCCAAATTGCTTAAGATTTTAAAGAATGTACCACTTATGCCTGCCAAGGACGGCATTCGATGCCAGTCTCCTACTGAGGTTTTAAATGATTTACATCAAAACAAAGGCCTGCGGGATATTTTAAACTGGCGCGCTCCGGAGATCTCATCTGGAGTGACACTATCGTGCGCTAATCTGAATCAGCGCCAATTTATCATTTCGCGGGCAGAAAACCTGTTAGTGAAATTAAGAACCGAAAAGGGAACAACGATAAGTTCATTCCCCTGGGACGAGCTGAACGATCACCTGAGGCGTGAGGGGACGATCTTGTCGAACCTCAACAAGTTCCAAAGTGCGAAATCTGGAATCGCAGGAGACACGACAGGCCTTGAAAAATATGTTCAGGACAATTCTGCTATATCTGCTCAATATCAACTGATGACCAACGCAGTGCTTTCAGGCAATAACGGACTGGTGACAGCCCTGAACGATCTGTCTACAAAAGGCGATATAGTCGATGAGACGTGTGAGTTCATCAAAATGAAGTTGTGATCTCGGAGGGCTGAAAGTCGCAGTTTCAACCTCCTATTCTCTGTCAATTTATACATTGACACGCGCGGAGATGTGTTAGCGGGCCAAGTTTGCCACTATTCCTCTTCCTGGACAGGCACCTGCAGCCATGCAGCAAGGGTGCATGGAAGGAGTTTTCAGGTGTGCACTTTATGCCTAATGGAGATCATTAGTTTTTTATAAATGCAGAAACATCAATCCCTCTCAGGGTAAAGCGTGAGAAGCCAAGGCTATAAGTATTAATTTAGTTTCACAACGAGGTGGCGTGTCGGTTATTTTACGCGCGCTCTCATAGAGCGTGCCTCAATGGCGGTGCCATTATCTCCGCGCAGAACGAGGGTTAAAGTTTCACCGTTTTGGATATTAACGTATTGCTCGCTTCGGAAGATGGAACGTCCGTTCACCTTTAGGGTTGGAGCTGCTAGGAGCCTTCCTACCTGGGATCCGGCGCCACTCATGCAGGCGACTTTGTCCCCGCGGCACAGGTCGATGCTTGCGACCTGGGCGCTCGCAGGGATGGAAGCAAACATCAAAGATCCATTGGATGAGCCGCCCATAGCAGCAAAAATATCTTTGGCAAGAGGTAGTGCGCCGGATTCAGCGTCGACCATCTCATCCAGTAGACTTTCTGGGATGGCGCGCCATACAGGTGTTTGACTGCCACCAGTGTTTCTTCTTGTTAGGGTTTTTGCTTCGCCAAGTACCTGACGTATCGTAGTTCCACGACCTTTGAGGCCTTTGCCAAAAGCTTTTCGCCAGGAGTGCGTGAAGGCTCCGCCGATGGAGGATCCAAAGTCATCAGCCGTTTGATTTCGTAGTGATGCTCCGACCACAAGAGCTTGCTCAAAGGGCAGCGCACCACTTTTGCGGAGGCTCACATCAGAGGCAACACTTGAAACGGCGCTTTCTAATATTTCCTGGGTGCTTTTTGTTGTTTGAGTTGAGCTACCTGAACTGCCAGCTAAGAACATAGATTTTTGGCCATCAACATTTTGGCCACTAAAACAGCTGTCCATCACTGCGATAAAGCGCTTGAATGTACCTTTGCCGTAACCGGCGCCGATCTGCTTTGCGACCTGGCTCATTTGGAAGGTGTCATAGCCTTGTGCAAAGAGATAACCACTTTCTGATCCGTGTCCAGAGAAGTAGAAAAATACAGTGGAGTTTGCAGATAGTTTTTGACCAATTTCCTGGGCTTTTGCCATGACTTGGCTCACCGTGGCGCGTTCGAGAGCCACAACGTCATAGCCCATATTTCCTTCACGAATGAGACGACTGACTTCTGTAATATCGCGTTTCACCCCTGGGAGGTCATTGGGGCTACCAACGAGGAATGCGACGTTGTAGGCTGACTTGTCTGCGGGCGCAAACTTCGTTCGGGCCACAGGGGAGTCTACCGTTCCGCAGGCCCCTGTCATTAGGGCTGCTAGGAGGACGAAGATGGGCGTTACATGGTTCACTGAGAGACCGCCTCGAGGAATTAAAAAGAGTCTGTACGAGGTATTAATGCAGCAAGTTTGAGACCAAAAATTACCCAAGTAATTACTTAGCCTTATGCCAATATACTGTCAAAAAACCCGACAATTTTATGGGCCGTTAGACACCCTTTAGGTGGTGGGCTATCGCGCTGGGCTTAATGAATGAGTTTTATTTATGTGATTCTAAGACATTCCATCATTGTATTAGAAAGATAGCCATGGTACTCCGCCCTCATACTATTGAGGTTTAAAGCACATGATCAGTACATCCGGCGTTACCTTAGGCTATGGTCAAAGGGTCCTGTTTAAGGACGTTAATGTTAAATTTCTCCCCGGCAATTGCTACGGCTTAATCGGCGCTAATGGGGCCGGCAAGTCGACATTTTTAAAAATTCTTTCCGGCGAGATCACGCCGGATTTTGGTGAGGTCGCCGTTCAGCCAGGGCAACGAGTGGCTGTACTCAAACAAAATCAGTTTGAGTTTGATGACATTGAAGTTTTGAAAACTGTCATCATGGGCAATCGATTTCTTTATGACATCATCCGCGAAAAAGAAGAGCTTTATGCGAAGCCGGATTTTTCTGATGCCGACGGTATCAGAGCTTCAGAGCTAGAATCGCGGTTTGCTGAACTAAACGGTTGGGATGCCGAAGCGCAGGCCGCCGAGATGCTACATGGGCTTGGTGTTGGTGACGAACTGCTGACAAAAAAAATGCGGGATCTTGAAGCTGGACAAAAAGTGCGTGTCTTGCTTGCGCAGGCTCTTTACGGCAACCCCGACATTCTGCTTCTTGACGAGCCGACTAACAACTTAGACGTCCAAAGCATCATGTGGCTCGAGGAGTTTTTGATTGAATTTAAAAATACAGTTGTGGTTGTGTCTCACGATCGTCACTTCTTGGATAAGGTTTGTACCCATATTGCTGATATTGATTTTGGCAAAATCCAACTCTACACCGGTAACTATAACTTCTGGTATCAGGCCAGCCAACTGGCTTTGAAGCAGCAAAAAGATCAAAACAAAAAAGCCGAAGATCGCATCAAAGAACTTAAATCATTTATCGAGCGTTTCTCTGCCAATGCTTCCAAGTCACGGCAGGCTACGTCTCGTAAGAAGCAGCTAGAAAAGCTTTCTGTCGATGAGATTAAACCCTCAACTCGTCGCTATCCTCACATTCACTTTGTGGAAGAACGTGAGGCTGGAAAAGATCTTCTTCTCTGTAAAAATCTCACTGGCGAGCTAGATGGTCGCATTCTTTTTAAAAATCTTGACCTCACCATTAATCGCGGAGAAAAAGTCGCGTTTGTTGGTAAGGACGGCACGCCTGCGACATTATTATTCCAAATTTTAACTGGCGATAGACAGCCTGCGTCCGGAGAATTTCGTTGGGGGATCACAACCTTCAGATCCTACTTTCCAAAAGACAATGCTGGGTGGTTTAGTGAGCCCTTGACCCTTCTTGATTGGCTCAGACAGTATGTTTCGAAAGAAAGCGAACGCGACGAAGAATACGTGCGTGGTTTTTTAGGGCGCATGTTATTTAGCGGTGAAGAGGCAACGAAGAAATCTAATGTACTCTCTGGTGGCGAGAAAGTTAGACTCATGATGGCTCGCATGATGATGGCAAGGCCCAATGTTTTAGTTCTGGATGAACCGACCAACCACTTGGATCTAGAGTCGATCACGGCCGTAAATAACGGTCTGATGAATTATCCTGGAACAATTTTATTTACCTCGCAAGACCGGGAATTTGTGAACTCGGTGGCCACGCGAATTATAGAATTGACGCCTAAAGGTTGGATGGACGAAGTCATCACCTACGACGATTACTTAGAGTCCTCGACCATTGCAGCCGAGCGCGCCCTGTTGTATTAAACACAAACGTAGATGAAATTTAGAGCTGGTTTTCAAGACTCTTCAACGAGTATTGGCCGGCTAAAGCCCAGCGAAAACTTGCCTCTAAAAATATTCTTTTGATCTAAATTATTTCGGTGATTTTTCAGCTGGTCGCCTGCGTGCCTTTGGGACTAGCCCTGATTGCTCCAAATCCCGCTTGATTCGGTAGGCTTCGTGGGCGCACCTGGCCAGATAAACTAAGTCAGATTCATCCGCGCCAAGTTGGTCGCGAATTTTAAACCAGACAGCGTCAGATTCAGATAATGGAATTTTCTTTCTTAGGTTAAACCGCATGGCATCAAGGTTGCCGAGGTCCATTTTGTAGCAGTAGGCAAACGCCTTCACCCAGCTGTCAAGCCCACCTTCACCTTTATAGATCATTTGTTTGATGTGTCCCGGCGTGCGACCTAATACGGTTGCTAATTTTTCGCGCTCTTCTTTGCTGCGCACGAGCTCCCGCAGAGAGGACTGTAAAATGCCTCTTAACCCATCAGCAATTTGATCAAGATTATCCATAAGTGGAAAGACTAGCCGAGCAGGGCAATCCTTGTCCACGGCATAAGCAGGCCTGCGGGCTGGTTGGGTCAAAGGAAGGTGTCAAACCATTGTGGATCAGTGCTTACATAGCTCACTGGAAGCCGTGGAAGGCGGTGATAGTATTAAATAATTGACCTGTAAAACTTAAAGTATTAAATAATACACCTGGTTAAAAAAGCCAGGTAATCGACCCCAAAGCAGGAGGCGAACATGGGAAGTAAAAGAATCAAAGTTAAGTCTAACAGTAAGCCTAAGTCGAAGGATCTCGACATGCTGCTTAAAGACCCTAAAGAGGCCGCAGATCAGATTGATGCCATACTGTATTTTCTTCACAAACGTTATGGCGTTGAGGCGTCTTCCCGGGATCTTCCTACCATGCGCACTTTTTTAATTGAGAGTATGGAGGTCGTATTTACAGACTCCGTGAAGCAGATCACGATTGAAAAGCGCATGGATCATCCTGCCTTGTGTATTCTGGCGCCAAAGCCCAGTAAATTCGAGGAAGAAGCACGCAGGATATTTCTTCTCAATGAGTTCGGTGATCTCTTGGTGAAGTGCCAGAAACAAGGCCTCGAACAACTTCGGGAAATGCTTCTTGGAGTCTTGGATGATGCGGGACGTGCAAAATTAGTAAGTGAATATCTAAAGCATAGAAAACGCTATGCGTCCCAGGACGCATGAAGGCAAATCATTCAGATAATTTAAAGAATAAGTCCATCGATGGATCACGCCCGGTGATTTTGGTGATCGAGGACAGTCCAGAATGCACGCAGATCTATCTAGCTTTGTCTCAAAGTCTCGGGTGTGAGGCATATTTGGCATCAGACGGCGCAGCGGCCATAAGAGTTTTAGACGGTTTAACCCGTCTCGATCTGATTCTATTGGACCTGGATATGCCCGTGATGAACGGAATTCGCTTTTATAATCATTACAAAAAGCAAACAACGGCCCACGAAGCAAAGATTATTCTGACGTCATCTCATCCATTTGCGGAAGATATTGCTGAGGCATTAGGTTTCTTTGCCTTCGCACCTAAAAGCACGCCTTTAGACGCCTTGCAGAAGGTCGTTATGAGGGCTTTATCTTAGCTAATAACTGAGCCCTAACCGCCGGTGGCTACCGCCACCGTAATCTCTAGTCCATACTGGTAGGGGTGGTTGGCAACTAGCTCGGGCTTTTCAAGTTTATCGTAATGGTGTTGATAGACACCGATACCAAACTGGACGCCCTGATGGTCTCCGCGTAAATACCGGATCCTGGGCGCTCGGTAGATGTAGCCATCACTTTGTGATTTGGACTGAGTTCCATCCAAATCAGGTAGCAAATCTGACTGATTGTACGTGAAAATTCCAGCTCCGTAGTAAAGTCCGGTTAGGATGCGATTTTTGTTTCCTAGCTGCCACTCCACGTCGGCAGAAAGACAGAGGCACCCGTTGTAAACATCATAGAGTCTTACCTCATGGTCAATCATGGTGCCTAGGGGGCTAAATTCGAGACCGCCGCCGAGGCGTAATATTTTCCACTTAAGGGTAGCGGCGCCAATATACAAAGTGGGGAGGGGAAGTACCCCCATGAGAGTCGATTTGAGGGTCACTTCCATTCTGAAATTATCCTCAAAATCGGTTTTATTTTGACGCGCTGGGGCTTTGTTGATCCCTGTCGGTGAAGTGGCGGATGTTGGTGTGGGGTTTAAGCCTTTCAGTGCATTGGTAAATTCAGGCTCGCGTTCTGGTAACGCTGGAAAGCGGTTACGGTGTGCAGATCGCTCCGTTTCGAGGGAGCTTGTCGGTTTACGGTCAAGCGTATCAGGTTCCCTTGCACTGTCGTAATCGGCGGGCGGAAATTGATATGCTGTCGGCTTCTTGCCGGTTCTAACGAATACTGAGCTGCGCGCCTCAGCCGTGGGATTTATTTGAATGGAATCTGCAATTTGGTTGTGGAGGATGTCCCAAACGACGATTTGGGCCGCCATTTTTCGCTGCGTTGTATAGATGTTTTCCACTAGAAATCCGTCGGCGTCTTTTGGCGTTTCTCTCACGTACTTGTAGTTTGCCTCCTCATTTGTGAAAGAGAAGAAGACCAGGTACTGAAAACCATTCACAACGCTTCCTATCTTTTCGGCCTCAGCCGGGGAGAGTGGCGTCGCCGAGTTCACTTTTCGGGCCATATCGTTCAGTGCCTTGAAGCTGGTGATCTCATCGAAAGCTTTCCCGGACGTATGAACGCGATGTAATTGTGAGTTTGGAAAGATTATTTTGCCCAAGGATTCAGCATAAATATTGCGTTGACGGGGAGGATAAAAATCAATCTTTTTCTCAGGCTGAAGTTTAAGTTTGGGATCTCTTAGATCCAGGAGTGGAGTGATAAGAATATTACCTGCACGCAAGTTCTTAATTTTGGGTGTACTTTCCTCGCCGTAGGCCGAGCCAAATGTCTTGAAAAGCATAACTGCGAGAAGTAAAAAATGACGCTTGATTGAGTCTAGTGAAATCGTGTTACTGCTAGACATCATGCGTGATTGGTAACCGCTATGTTCGCGGCGGGTGAGGTGGGGGTTTGGCATTGTTCACCAAATAGTGTCAGGACGGTTTATGATAAAAAAGCGAAGAGTCCATCTTGGTCTCTTCGCCTCTTGCCGGTTATCTTCCTAGATGTCGATCACTGTCGAACGCATCGACCGGAAGCTCCGAAGATCCCTTTTGGTGTTTTGCAGGCAAGGCCTTCTTTGCAAGTTTTTTGCGGGTAAATGCTGTAGTTGCACTCAGCACCCTCATTGCCGCCTTGGGAAGGCTCCTGACATTTTCCGGATGCGCCGTAAATTCCAGGCGGTGTAACGCAGTCAAGGCCCTCTTTGCAGGCTTTGTGCGGATAGACACTGTAGTTGCATTCAGCGCCCACATCACCAGCTGCACTTTGATTATTGTTAGTTTGGCTTGGCTTTTTGCATTTACCGTCACCACCGTAAACGCCAGGAGTAGTCGCGCATTCTAGGCCGCGCTGACAGGCTTTTGGAGGGTGAATACTATAATTACAAACGCCGCCTTCCTTAGCCCCAACATCTTGGCATTTGCCGGGTGCTCCATACATGCCAGGAGGTGTCACGCAAGTTAAGCCTTCTTGGCATTCCTTGTGAGGGAAAACGCTGTAGTTACATTCTGCGCCAATATCTCCGCCAGCGGGTTGGCAGGTGCCTTCTGCGCCGTAAACTCCTTCAGGGGTTATGCAGGTGAATCCCTCGTCGCAGGCTTTTGGAGGATGGATACTATAATTACACTTTGCTCCTTTGCCACCTACTGCTGCGAGTCCGGCTGAGCCATCAGTTCTGGTTTTACATGCTGAGAGGGAAGCGAGGCCAATAAAAATAAAACCGAGTATCAAACGCATAGTGAGAGCCCCCAGTAAACATTAGTTTAGGTGTAAATAGAGAGATTTCTGAACCTATTATAACGGAGGCCAGCACACTGGACCTACTGCGCCAAATACTTGACGCACTAGCTTATTTTGTGGAGGATTACACAAAGGATCCAATTCTCATTTAATTAAGGGGGGCTGCAGTGAAAAATTATCTAGCTTTTACGGCGTCTGCAGGTTTTGGGGCTGTTTTGACCTTGGCGTTTCTCCAACCCTCGTTTGCCAGTGTATCCGACGCGCAGGCCGCTCGACCCAATGTGGCCCAATCATGTGCGGCCAAAGTTGGTCCCGCGCGCTTCACGGTCGGTGACCGATGCTTTCGCGACGAGGTGATGGTCGGGCGGTGGGACGATAATATTTACTGCGCAAATATCGAAATCATCTGTAATTAATTCCATCTCCCCGGCAGTCAAGCCAAGGATCTAGGTGCCTTTTGGGCGTTCAAGACCAAAAAGAGGAAGTTCAGTAGCTTGCGTTGTAGAAGCGCGAGATCATACGCCAAGGGCTAATGGCTCGACCGATTCCGTATCCAAAGATAATATCCGGACGACCGTCCTTATTAAGGTCTCCGGCCGTTAAGCTTCGCCCAAGAGTGCCCTCAGCACCCCAGCCTTGAATTAGGGAAGGCGGCGTCGCGGTACCCGTGCCCTTCAGGGTGTAGATGTTTAGTCCGCCCTCGTACGCGTAACCGCCGCGGTAATTATTAGTGCCCATACTTGCTGCAATATCGAGTAGGCCGTCCTGGTCAAAGTCTGCTGTCACAACATCATGGACGTAGCCATGCAACCTGACGGAGTTGGCTGCCGTTGCCACAAGGTTGAAGTTTCCTGTGGCGTTCGGTTTACCAATGGTCACGTTATTATAGATTCGTATCGAGTTTGCTGTGTCGAGATTGGCCACTACAATGTCAATGCAGGGTTGGCCGGAGAATTCAGCGCCGATGGCATAGCAAGCATCGTTTGGCGTAAGGTGCGCCAGCTGCATGGCAACCGCGTTTGTGCCGCCTGACATGTTCCAACCAGCAGTCGTAGTGTTCATTTTCCAGGTTCCATCTGTGTGCTGCCTGTAGACGTAGACGCCACCGCCGTTATAGCACGCGGTTATGACTTCTTGTTTTCCATCACCATCAAAGTCGAATGCTTGCACAACTCGAATGTCTCCGCAGTTATTAATAGCTCCGTTACCTTGCGCTATGAAGCGAGGAGATTCAAAGTCTCCATCACCTTTACCAGGTAGCCAGATAAGGTTCATTTGCGTTGTCGCCGAATAAAATCCGGTCGCGACGATAATGTCTTTTCGACTATCGTTGTTTAGATCCCCAGTCGACACAGCGAGTGGTCTCGTGTCACCGGATCCTAGGTTAAACATTCTCGGGTTTCCGTACTGGCCGTCTACGCCCGTTGCAAGGGAAACAGACACCGTTCGCCCTGTGTTGCCCGCAGTGATGATGTCATCGAATCCATCATTGTTTATATCATCAAGCTCTAGTGTCTGTTGCTGGTTCCAGCTAAACGGAAATCCGTTCATGGCGCCAGTTGAGAAGAAGTTTGGTGACGGCGCATTGAGCAAATTGTCGGAAGCACTACCAAAACTAATATTAACACCGGCCTGGTCTGGAAGGTGGCCGACGATGTCGGGTTGGCCATCTTTATTGATATCTTTAATCCTGAGGGTTCCGGGAGCAGCGTTAGCTACGAAGTCATCAGGCGTTGACTTCATCATCCGTGCTGCGCGGAACGGATGACTTGTGTTGCCGTTGTTCGCTGGCACCGTGTAAAGGTATGGCACGCCCAAGTTACAGCAGTTGTCATTGGATAGTCCCATGACGAGAACGTCGTTATATGTTGTATTAGAGCCAATAAAACTCGTCAGTACTGGTCTCGAGTCCATACCGTTAGGAAAGCTGTAGTCGATACGGTTTGCTGCCGTGTTGTGATCAAAGAATGTGCCGCTTCCAGAATTTGGTAAAACGGTCAGGAAGCCGTTGGAGGTTGGCCAGGCAATTCTACTGTTAAACCCATGATCTGAATAGACTGCTCTGCGTCCGCCCGTAACCAAAAGACTTGGATACGTACAAGTATCGGTTCCATTTAGACAGTATTTTTGAATCGACGCTCCCCAGTAACTTAATGGTGCGTTTATAAAATCAACTCCTGTGTTAACTGGTATTGTGGTCGGTTCAGACGACATAAAATGAATATTGACCTGCGAAGCGTTAGAGAACGTTACGGCTATATCGTCAATTCCATTGTTATTTAAGTCAGCGACCGCGACGCTAGATGGGTACCAGCTACCAGCATACCATCTGGAGATTGTGCTAGCTCCGCCGTTAAATGTTCCAAGGCATGTTGTGCCTGAAACATTTTGACGCATAATCGTCGTCCATGCGCCAGTACCTGAGCCCCAATGCGTCGTCCCGCCAACGACCAAATCCTTACAGTTGTGTAAACTGCTGAAATCACCAGTGTCAATATTTGTATGGTGAAAAAGGGCGCCTTGGTTGGTTGAGGTGGGTGTGTAAGATGTTGGTGCGGCAAATAAGGTTGCGCGTGAGGAGGAACAATCCCCAGCCGCGCAGTTTGATAAGAAAACATTGGTGCGGCTTGCTTGTTCCCACTGGTTACTAATAAAATTCCAGTTGGACATGACGACGATATCTTTGTAGGCGCCGGTTGAGCGAAGATTTGTAATTGTAATATCTTTCGGGTAGACGCTTCCGCCCGGCAGAGCATAATTTGTGGCAGCGTTAAATGTCGGCATACCATTAGCGTCAGTCAGGCCTGTTCCGAAATGAACACGGATTCTGGCGTTTGCGTAATCAGAGTAAATAATGTCCAGAATCCCATCGTTATCAAGATCGGCAACCTCGAGGTCGGTAATTCTGACACCAACGTTGGTGTAGATAGTCGTTGGCGTGTCTGATGGCGTCGTTAAGTTAGCGGGCATTGTTATGAAGCCCTGGTTATTAAGTCTAGCAACGTAAAACACATGGCTATTGAGAGGAGCTGAGGAGGTTAGCTCAGCGTAATAAACGAGATATTTTTGAGAATTTCCAGGAACCAAAGATGCGACTTTGTAATAATAGGGCCGGCACTGCTGGCTCGTGTTGACTGGACAAGGCTCGGTAAATCGCCCAGTGTCGAAATCAATTGTTTTATTGCTTGTACCAATTTCTAGAGATACCGTTTTCGTGTCACTAAAGCCATGAGTATCGGTGATCGTCAGCTGCACGCTATTAAATGACCCCGACTCCGTAGGAGTTCCAAGAATTGTTCCGCGTCCTGCCTCAATGCTTAGACCGGCGGGTAATCCGCTCGCAGTCCAGGTAAACGGACCGATGCCACCGGTGCGCAGAACAGGGTGAGAAAATCCACTGTTAATTTTTCCCGTTGGAATTTTATCATCGAGAATTTTTGGTGGGATTGTGACATTGATTGTAAATTGCCTGGTGACCGAGACCAACCCAGAACTTCCAGTTGCTTGAACGCCAAATGTGTAGCTTGTGTTATTTATGGCGCTATCTGCTACCGTTCCGCTGATAACGCCTGAGGACGACAGGCTAAGCCCCGATGGCAACGAACCGCTCACAAGGTTAAACGTATAGGGTGCAGTCCCACCCTGTGCGGTGAGGCTTGAGAAAGAATAGCTTTTTCCAGCGGCGGCTCGTGGCAGTGTGGCAGCATCGACAGTGACGGGTTCTGCTACGGTGAAGTTGAACGCTTTCGTGGTTGAGAGGCCGTTTACATCCTGGGCAGTGATATACGCCACGCCGCTACCTGCGTTATCTGACGTTAGACCTGAAATTTGACCGGAGGAGCTATTGATACTTAGTCCACTTGGTAGGTTGAACGCTGACCAAGTGTAAGGCGTGACACCACCCGTGGCACTAAACGAAGTCTGATACAATGTGTTACGTACGATTGAAGGAATTGTGGCCGTCGTTATATTAACGCCAGTTGCCACTGTGATGCACAGTGTTTTGTCAGCGCTCACTTGTCCCGCGAGATCTGTTGCCCTGACTATGAATTGGCTTGCTGGGCAGGTTGTGCTTACCGCAGGGATTCCACTGAGGGTGCCGTTTGAAGCAAGACTTAGACCCGAAGGTAACGAGGATCCTGGCTTAACCGAATAGGAGTAGGGTGCCTTGCCGCCTGACGCTGCTAGAAATTGCGTGTAAGTTGAGCCGATAATTCCGTTAGAAATGCTACTGGTTGAGACCATCGGTGAACTGTAGCCTACAGTAAGAGTCAGAGGAGTCCAGGCTGTCAACAGGCCTGCGCTATCAGACGCTCGAACTTGGATCGTGTACGGCGTTCCAGCAAGACTTCCTGTACCGTTAACCGGGGTTCCGAAGAGTTCTCCGAGGTTGGTCATGCCCATGCCTGCTGGCAATGTTCCAGTGTACTCATAGTTATAGGGCCCCGTGCCCCCTGATGATGCGAGGGTTGAGGAGTAGCTTGAGTTCTCTTGCGCCGTTGGGAGGGAGGTTGTTGAAATTGAAATTGGGAATGCAGTGGTCGCCAGTGTCAGGGCTCTGGTGGCAACAACACCGTTGCCATCGGTCACTCTGACTGAGAAGGTGCGGGTGACGCCGGCCTCTGATTCAGCCACAATTCCAGATAAAAGACCGTCAGAGCTAAGTGACAGTCCACTCGGTAGGGTTCCAGAGTGCATGGCCCAGGTCAAGGGGGACTGCCCGCCCACGGCGCTGAAAGCATTCATGTATGATAGTGAAGGTCTTGCGTTGGTCAATGTGGATGGCACAACACTTATAGAATAAGCTGAGATAGCTCCACTATAGATCTGAGTAATGTCGTCATTGTCGGCATCCGTGACTTTTACAATAAAGAAGTAAACAGCCCCGGTCTGATTGTGCGGCACAGTCCCTGAAATTACACCCGTCGCTGAGTCGATGGAAAGACCTTGGGGTAAAGTCCCGCCTGAAATACTAAATGCGTAAGGCGTCCTACCACCTGTGGCGATGATTGAAGCTGCGTATAGACTTCCGGCCGTGGGTGTTGGAATGGTTATCGTTGCAATTTGCAGTGCCGGCGCTATCACGGCAGAGCCGACAGCTAGAGTGAATGATTTTGTGACGCTAACGCCGTGATTATCGGTTGCCGTTAGGCTTATGGGCCAAGACGTGTTTTGTAGTGATGCTGGGACTCCGTTGCCCGTTGACTGTATTTTTCCCAGTGAGGAATTAAGTGTTAGGCCGGTCGGTAGTGACCCCGTTAGTGACCATGTGATCGGAGCCGTGGCGCCCGCACCAGTAAATCCAAAGCTAAAAGATGTTTCGGGCGTAACGGCGGGAATTTCCTCCGGAGCGATCACATAAGTGTAGGTGTTAGCGCGCATTGTAAAGCTTTTGGACGTTGCTCCACCAATACTGTCTGTTACGCCAACTTGGAACGTAAATGTTTTACCGAGCTCAGATCTTGGAATTATTCCCGTTATGACTCCGGTGTTTGCGTCAAGAGTGGTTCCTGCTGGCAGAGATCCAGTGACGATGGCAAAAGTATAAGGTGTAAAGCCACCGGTAACGGAGACAACGCTTGTGTATTTCTCTCCTGCGACGCCATCAGATAGAGTGGCTGTCGATATGGTTAAAGTAGGTGTCACCAAAGCATCTGCTACAGAGAGATTGTATGGTCGACTAGCCTGAACTCCGTTTGCGTCTGTAGCCGAAATTGTGAAAGACCACGTCGTATTTTTCGATGTTATTGGGACGCCACCAGAGAGTGTTTCAATCTTGTTGCCATTTTGCCTCATGTTTGGTGGTAAAGATCCAGTAATTGAATATGTAACAGGCGCAGTCGCGCCAATCGCACTCAACGTTGCAGAGTAAGGTTTTTCAGGGATTACAGATGTAAAATCTTCTGGGCCTAGAACAAAGCTGTATGCCGAGGCCCTGAGGCTGAAGGGGCGACTCACTGTTACGCCTGCGCCGTCAGTTACTGTAATGGTGAAGTTTCTTGATAGATTAACGTTCGCGGCTGGTACTGTGCCTGAAATGACTCCTGTACTCGTGTTCAGCGACAACCCAGGTAGCAATGGATCAGCGCTGCTGAAGGTGTAAGGTGTTGCGCCTCCTGTCACGGAAATCACAGCCGTGTAAGGAGCGCCCGCGACAGGATCAGAAAGGCTTGTGGTCACCATAGTCAGTGCAGGAGGTTGCACAGCGGCACCGACGTTTAAAGTGTATGGTCTTGAAGCTGTCACGCCTCTGGCATCAGTTGCGGTGATCGTGAAGCTCCAGATGGTGCTTTGGCTCGAGATGGGTACACCGCCATTGGCAGTTTTTAAACGCCCATTATCTATGGCTAAATTCGGAGGGAGGTTTCCGGTAACAGCAAATGTCACAGGCTCTGATGCACCAAGAGTGGTTAGTTTCACGTCGTAAGGTTTTTCTGGGATCACTGGTGTCAAATCTTCCGGTGTCAGGAAGTAAGCATAGGGATTAGCTTTAAAACTCAAGGGTTGCTCAGCCGTTTTGCCTTGTGTGTCGACAACCTTGACTATAAACGTACTGACCTGATTGATCGCTGTTCTTGGAATTGTTCCTGAAATGACGCCTGTCTGGGCATTGAGAGACAAGCCACTGAATAAAAGTCCGCCTTTGATACTGAAAGTATATGGGGAGAGCCCCCCGGTGGCACTTATGACTCGGTGATATGCTTCACCTGCAACGCCGTCATCTAAGGATGTTGTAGTGATTTCCAGCGTTGGGATTGGTGTTGCATTTTCAATCTTCAGATTGTACTCACGCGTGCCCTGAACCCGGTTAGCGTCAGTTGCGATGATCTCTATGGGCCACTGGGTGTCCGCAAGATTTTCTGCGACCGTGTTTGAGCCAGTGGTGATGATGCCAGTATCATTTTTTAACTCAAATCCATTGGGGAGTTGTCCCTTGTAGGTGTACGTCACGGGAGGAACCGCGCCGTTGGTTGAGAGCTTCATCTCGAACTTAAATCCCGGTGAGGCACCAGATAATTCTTCAGGATAAATATTAAATCCGTACCCTGCAGTAGCTACCGCATAAGCATTCTCTACGGTGATAGATGCTGAGTCAGTCACGGTCACTTTAAATTGATATTTCTTACCAGCCTCGGACAGTGGCACTGTTCCTGATAATTCACCGGTCGCACTGTT
>JBIJBX010000206.1:0-4729 GCA_044344995.1 Oligoflexales bacterium
GCTAGAGGTAGTGAACTGAAAGCTTGTCCCAATGCTTTGGTTGGAACATATTGCACGTCACGCAAAAAAATCTTTGTCTGCATAATTTGGCGTTTAAGCTCCCAATCTTCTACCGGGATCAAATCATAGACTAAGCCCTCTTCAGCTGTAGTGACAGTCTTAACCAAACGCATAATCAATCGACGCTGGGCCTGTGAACGCTCAACAATTCCAGCTGAAACTTCGGAAAGCTTCGTAATCATTTGCGCGATCACTTGATCAGGAGAGTCAATTGGTCGATCTAGCATCGCAGCAGATTCTTTCAAAATCGCTGCGGGAATGGACTTCATTAACCTGTTTCCTCGCTCCACAGACAGGGTTTTCAACAGAATGGCTACACTCACTGTGTCAGCGTCAGTAATATATTTAGATACAACCGCATCATCATACTTGATCAACACAGCCCGTACGGGATCAAAGACCTTCATTGATTCGTCACGCAATGTGGCTTTTGAAACGCACTCGGCGTACATTCTCTGAGCGATTTCAGCGCCGCTCAGCATATTTGGCGGCGACTCGCGGTGTTCTTCAATGTAGGTTTCAAGCTTCTCGACGGCTGCACGCGGTAGGTGATCGAGAGCAGGCTTAAGGGGCGCATACCCCATGAAACTGAGAAGATCTCGGAAATCGGCAAGACCATTATCGTCGTAGAACATGTCACTCAGATACTCGGCGCATAAAAAAGTATTCTCAGAGATGAAACTCGAAACCTGACTGCGAATATTTTGCATGTCACGCGTGATGGCCTGTCCCGCTGCTGCCTGGTCAAAACTACCGCGCTGATCATTCGTGGCGCTTACTACCGGCGCCGCCAGGTCTTTACTAGCTTGGTCGTCTTCGCCATCTCGAGCTGCATCCGCTGGACGAAGGGCTGCGATGTCTTTTCCTAGTCCAGACATTGCATTTTGTAGACCCTTACTTAGAGCGCGAGAGGCCGCAAACATTGCGATGAGCAAAAATAGACCTAGGATTAGTACGCTAACAACGATTGAAATAAATGCGTTCTCAGGCTTCCAAATACCTTCAATAAATGTTTTGGGCGATGGTTTCTCTGCCTCTACTTTTGGCGCCTCAGGAATTGGTGGTGCGATCTTAATTTTGACCCAGCCAGATGTTGACGCGCCTTTTGCGATTGCCTTGAATTCAAGGAATGTAGCAACCATATTTGGAACAGAGTCCGAAAAAGCCTTGGGGGTTTTTGGCGGTAAAATAATATCTGCGGTTATCTTCTTTATGTAATCAGCTGCTTTGTAGACAAACGGCTCAAACACGGTCGACTGTGGAGCAGGAACACTGATTGACAGTGTTACTGGCGGTTGTGCAGGTATGATAACCTGTGGAACAGGGGTCTGCTGCTGCTTTTCAGGTTTACTCGATTCTTTTTTATTCTTAAATTCATCTTGCGCTTTGTTAATTATTTGACTGATGGTTGCATTGGAGATATCGACGTTCAAGCGACCTAGACGAGTCCCACCTTGTACTTCGTCTTCTTTTTTTGCATCCTCAGACTCTTCGACTGCGTTTTCAGACACTTCCGGCGGCTCAGGAAGCTGTGGCTGTACTGGCTTATATTTCTCCATCAGCTCGGCGATATTTGATTTAACGGCTTCCGTTTGTGCAGCCCGTTCAGCTCCTGCTTTCGTTTCCTGATTTTTTCGCCATGCATCGGCATCAGCGACAACTTTGGTATCATCGAATTCAATTGAAAGATTGACAACTGGATCCTGACCCTCGACTCCGATAAGTTTTAGCATGTTCGTATAAAAATCAGTGAGCTGGAGGCGATCTTGTCTTGATATAAACGCGTCTGACGACTGCGCCATAGCTTGAATTGAGAACATCAACAGACCAAGCCTTCCGTACTTGGCCAGTTTCCTTCCCAAACTTAATTTGGACAAACCAACGCTATCCAACAAAATCCCCCAAACCCATCCAACATGGGATACAAAACATAATGGCTCATCCTTAGAATTCGGTGGATTCAGTGAAAAAATAAGTTTTCCAAGCTCAATAGCTAGGTTTCAAAGCTGTAACCCCTCAATATTCTGAACTACGCGCTAACTTATTAGGGGATTAACTAATGGCGACATGGCCTTATTTATGAGGTTGGAACAATGTTCCTAGGACCCATTTGCTCGAAAGTCACACAATATAGATTTGCTTAAAAAAGCATCACCTTGGCCTGTATCAGCACATAAACTTAGGGACACGGAAAAATCGTTAAATGTGGCGAATGGTAAACCCTTATGCTATCACCAAGCCCCTAAAATAAAGGCCAATCTTGAGCTTTAAGCAGGAGGTAGCTTCCGTGGTAAAGGATGTCGTTTCTCGCAAATCAAGCGAAAAGGAAATATTCGGGCACCCTGCAGGCCTCTTTGTATTATTTTTTACTGAGATGTGGGAACGCTTCTCATTTTACGGCATGCGAGCGCTTCTCGTCCTCTACATGACCCAGTACTTGCTAGTCGACCCCACGAAAGCCGCTGAGGTTTTTGGCTACAATCAACTTGAGGCTGGAATTATTGCCGTGTTTGGGCAACAAACCGTTCAGCAAATGAGTTCACAAATTTACGGACTCTACACAGGACTGGTTTATTTTACCCCATTTTTTGGTGGCCTATTAGCCGACCGCTTTTGGGGTCAAAATAAAACGGTCTACGTCGGCGGCCTACTGATGGCTATCGGTCATTTTTTGATGGCAAGTGAGCAAGCCTTTCTTCTCGCACTATTTTTTCTGATCCTAGGAAACGGTGCTTTTAAACCAAATATTTCTACGCAAGTTGGTAATTTATACGCTGACGGCGACCCGCGTCGGGATTCTGCATTTACAATTTTTTATATGGGCATCAATCTTGGCGCCTTTCTCTCTCCTCTTGTGTGCGGAACATTAGGTCAAACACTTGGCTGGCACTGGGGATTCGGTGCGGCTGGGATCGGAATGCTGCTAGGGCTTTTCATTTATTGGATTGGCTCAGGCACGTTGCCAAAGGATGCTATTAGCCATGAGACGACGCGCCAACCGCGCCAACCATTATCTAAACAAGAATGGTCAGCCGTTGGAGCTTTGGGTGTTTTGTGCGTCTTGAACATCATGTTCTGGGCCATCTATGAACAGCAGGGAAACACACTCCAAATCTGGGCCGATCAAAAAATAAACTGGAATTTTGGTGGAATCACTATACCGTCAACATGGTTTCAATCATTTAATCCAGCTATGATCTTTATTTTTGCACCACTTCTTAATATCTTCTGGGCGTGGCAGAGCAAAAGAGGCAAAGAGCCCTCAAGCGTTACCAAGATGGGGCTTGGCTGTATCCTGTGCGGCGGAGCTTATATTTTAATGATTCTAGCTTCATTTGCCATGCCTGGAGATGAGCGTGGGTCCGTCCTCTGGCTGCTAGGCACCGTCTTCGTATTCACCATGGGTGAGCTTTATTTGTCCCCAATCGGTTTATCCCTGGTTACTAAAGTTGCTCCAAAACCTATTCTTAGCATGATGATGGGACTGTGGTTTCTCTCAAGCTTTTTTGGCAACTTTGCAACAGGCCAGATTGGAACTCTGTATGATCGGATGCCCAAAGAGAACTTTTTTGGAATCCTCACCGCAATCGGCGTCATCACAGGTGTGGTCTTTATGCTAATCAGGCGCCCCATCGAAAAAGCTATAGGTCGTCACGTCTAGTACGACAACACGTCCAAGAGGGGGTACCGTTTGAGAATTTTAATGACAGGCGCAACGGGTCTTATCGGATCACAGCTCGGCATTGCCCTTGTTAAGAACGGCCACGAGCTAACCGTCCTCTCGCGCCGCGGTAACGCCCGAGACTTGTCTTTCCCGGCAAGATGTCTTGCGTGGGATCATGTGAGTCCACTGCCTGAATCCGTACTTTTTTCAAGCAAGGACCAATATGATGCGGTCATACATCTCGCTGGCGAGACGGTAGCCCAACGCTGGAACAGAGCTGTTAAGCAAAAAATTCATGACTCACGTGTCAAGTCAACCAAAGCCCTAATCTCCTCCTTCGCAAATCAAAAACGATTCCCCAAAATTTGGTTAAACGCATCAGCCATCGGCATCTATGGAGATACAGGCTTACGCGAAATTGATGAAAACCAAGAAGCTGCGAATGGTTTTCTCCCAAAGGTCTGCGTTGAGTGGGAGAAACAGCTAGATAGCTTACCTTCGTCTACAAGAACTGCGACGATGCGTTTTGGTGTGGTTTTATCCAACGAGGCAGGAGCTTTACCACAGATGATCCAGCCATTTATATACGGACTTGGCGGCCCCATCGGTAACGGCCAGGAGTTTCTCAGCTGGATTCATCTTGATGATGCAGTTGCTGCAATTATACACACGCTTCATACAGAATCTTTAGTGGGGCCTATCAATATCGTTGCACCCGAGGCAGCCACCAACAAGGCCGTAAGCCATGAAATCGCTAAAAACGTAAAAATGCCGGCATGGTTTCCGGTACCAAAGTTTTTAATTCGCCTTCTCTTTGGCGAAATGAGCACAATCTTGTTAACAAGCGCAAAAGTTATCCCCCGCAAATTAAACGAATCGGGTTTTAAATTCACCTTCCCTCTGATCTCGGATGCAATAAGGAATCTTCTTGCCTATGCTCAACCGAGGGGAACTAGACTGTTTGTTACGCGTCAATGGATCAGCGGTGACCCAACAACTCATTTT
>JBIJBX010000033.1:0-15991 GCA_044344995.1 Oligoflexales bacterium
CTTGCGCGCGGGAATTCTACCAAATCTTATAATTTTTGGATTGCTTGCGGTTTTCATGATGAAACAGCCCGATTTCGGTTCGACTGTACTGATGGGGCTCGTTTTGTTTTCAATGTTATTTGTGGCGGGTCTCGACTGGAAATACATCTTTGGTGCATTCTTGGCATCTGTTGCTGCTATCACCGCCGCGATCGCCGTGGCACCTTACAGAATGGCTCGACTTACGAGCTTTCTAGATCCGTGGGGAGAGATCAAGCGTGGCGGGTTTCAAATCATCCAATCTTATTTGGCTTTCCAAAATGGTGGCCTTTGGGGCCTGGGACTCGGAGAAAGCCGTCAAAAGCTTTTTTTTCTGCCCGAAGCTCACACGGATTTTATTTTAGCCGTGCTCGCCGAAGAGCTGGGGTTTTTGGGAGTCACGTTTTTGTGCCTAACATTCGCTTATTACTGCTTTCTTGGATTTCGGATTGCCTTCCTTCAAACCAAACCGTTTCAGCGCTATCTTGCTTTCGGGCTTACGGCTACCGTCGGTTTTCAGGGTGCAATTAATATGGCCGTTGCGATGGGCTTGCTTCCTACAAAGGGCATTCCTCTGCCATTCATCAGCAGCGGCGCCAGCAGTTTATTCATGAGCTTAATCACAACGGCACTACTTTTCCGTTTGAGTAAATATGAACAGCAGCCCTCATAATCCTGAGATCGGCACCCAAATTCTTGCTCTCAGTCCAATCCATTTTCTCGGCATCGGCGGGTCTGGGATGGCTCCCCTCGCGGAGCTTTCCGCAGCATTTGGCGCAAGAATTTCTGGTAGCGACCTGGTCGCGCCAACCTGGCTTGATTCTAATTTTTTTTGCAAACAGGGTGGCGACGCTGAGAATTCCGCGATCAGCGCGGCCAAAGCCGTAGTATTTTCGAGCGCTATTTCCAAGGACAACCCTGCGCTAAAATTTGCCGAAGCCCTTGGGAAAACCATCCTGCACCGCAGTGACCTACTAGCTCTTTTTTCGAACCATGCAAAAACGCTAGCGGTCGCTGGAACCCATGGCAAAACCACAACCTCTGCACTGATTGCGCATGTATTGTCGGAATTGAATCTGAAACCATCTTGGATCATAGGTGCGACCTTTGCCGATGGTGGCGCGGCATTCAGGCGGGGAGATTCAGAACTTTTAGTGATTGAGGCCGACGAGTCCGATGGTTCATTCGTAAAATATCATGCGTTTATTTCGATCGTTAACAACATAGAGCCTGACCACATGGACTTTTATGGGAGCGAAGAAAATTTACACGCAACGTTTGGTAAATTCCTTGCACAGACCGCTGATGGCGGATGCATCGTATTTAACGCTGATGATGCGACCGCTCGACAACTGGCTTTAAGAAGCGGGCGTCGGCACTTGGGATTTGGCATGAGTCATTCCGCTAATGTTCGACTTTTGCACGCCCGCTCTACTGGCCTATCCACAACGGGAGAGATTTCACTAGGTGGAAAAAGCTTTACCTTTAAGCTGCCGTTGCCGGGATTACATAATGCCTTCAATGCCGTCGCTGCGATCACAGCATGTCACGCCATGGGGTTTGATCACCTTGCCTGTGCTGCAGCATTAAGTAACTTCCCTGGCGTTTCGCGCCGCCTTCAGCGCTACAAGACAAAATCAGGAGCATTAGTTTTTGACGACTACGCACACAACCCCGGCAAAATCAGAAGCTGCCTTGCCGGGCTGGTGGCAGCATTTCCGGACAAGAGAATTCTGGCCGTTTTTCAACCCCATCGCTTTTCCCGTATATCAAGTCTGTATGCCCAATTTGTGAACTCATTCCGGACACCCGGGGCGCGGGTTATTGTCCTGCCGGTCTACGCCTCAGGTGAAAAGGCCATCAGTGGCTATAGCCCCGAACGCATTGCCCGTGACATCGCCCAGGGGTCCGGCGTTGAAACCTTTCACGCTGACTCTTTGAAAGCGGCCGGAGACTTGGTAAAATCCATGATGGAGCCAGATTTAGATTTATTAGTCACAATTGGTGCGGGGGACGTTTGGCACGTTGCTAAGGACGTGTCTGGTTGCCTCTAGCCATTGTTTTTGGTCTTAGAGACCCAAAATAAGGGCGCGAGACAGAGGGTTGTCTTCATCAGGGGGTATTAACTTGTTAAGTTTTTTACGGCCAAAAAATCCCCGCAAACGCTCCGTACTTGCCCGTCAACGAGTCAAGGCCGGCTCACAAAAAGGTGCTGGAGGACGTCCAGCCTGGTCGGTGGCAGCCAAAGGACTCCTCGTTGTGCTTGTTGTGGTTGTGGTTTGGGGCCTTGGTCTTCGGCTGATTGATAAAATCACTGACGTGTCCTCGTATGTCGCATCATCCCTGGTAATGCCGCCAAAAGAGTGGCGAATCGAGGTGATCAACGGTGCTGGGACCCAACTTCCAGACGAGGTTCGTCGGGATGTTTACAAAATTGCGCTCAAAGGTCTAAAAACGGGCTCACCAGGAGAACTGCGCGTTCTCGCGCGCCAAGTTGAGGCTGCGGGGCAGCTTGAGTCGGTTCGGGTTGTGCGCCCCCTGATCGACACGGTGATTCTTACCGCGGAAATCAGGCGGCCAACCCTTCTGATCGAGGTCGGCGGCCGCACACGTTTTCTAACCGCAGATGGGACTGTGTTTGGCGATGCGGGTGAGGCGGGAGCCCAGCCTAATATTGCCAAGCCAACAGTACGACTCACCGGAATTTTTGATCAAAGACCAAACCCTCCAGTCGACACCTCGAGTCGAGTCATTACCAATTCAGATGAGCGGCGGCACGTGCGCGATGCGCTGGATGTCTGGCGGCTCGTTGAGGAAAATAATATTCCCGTTAAGCAGCTAAACTTCCAAAAATTCCGTGGATATGCCCTGACGCTTCAAGACGACACGGAAATTGTTATTGGCCTTAAACCATTTGCTTATAAACTAAAGAAATTGAATGACATTCTCACAGGACTGGCCCGTGATGGAATTGTCGCGTCACGCATTGAGCTTGATTACGAAGGCAAGGCGTTTATCAAGGAGCGCAAGTTGTAATGTCCCCTTTGTCGAGACGAAAAAAATGGCGCGTTTTCATCGACCTCGGGCACTCGAAGAGTCGGCTGGTTGCGCTGTCGCCGGATTTTTCAGAAATGCGCTTCTATCAAGTCCCTGCCGCTGGTCTCGCAAAAGGTAAAATCGTAGATCGAGACGCTTTTACAGACTCCCTACGTCAACTTACAGAGGCCTCGGGGATCAATGGGCTTGCATACACCGCTAGCGTTAATTTGCCGGCCAACCAAACGCGCACAGTGGTACAAACGGTTAACTGCCGACTCAATGGTTCATATCGCGCGCGGGATTATGAATCGATTATCGAGGGATCTTTTGAGTCTACTTTTGGCGGGCTTGATGAAGTTATAGACGTTCTGATGCTACAACTCAAGGTTGACGGCAATATCGTGGATCCCCTGCGATTCACTGCCCCTGGCAGCGAGGCCAGTGCTAGATTGCTGTTAGCCATCCACCCAAGCGTGCTACTTTCCGACATCTTGGCTTGCGTCAACGCTGCGGGCATTGAGGTCTCGGAATTCAGATCAAACTCTTTTGGTGTAGCGCGTGCACTAACGTCCCTGCGTGGGGCCTCAGAGAACGCGGTATTGCTGGACTTTGGCCATGCGACGATCACTGGAGCTTTGATGGTCGGAGGAGTCGTCAATCAGATTTTCTGTGTTCCAGCTGGCAGTGGGCATATCACGCGAGATTTGGCTGCGGGGCTTTGCATCGACCAAATCGAGGCTGAGACCTTAAAAACCCAAGTGGGAATTTTGGATAAATCAAGCGGTGCCGGCGCAAAGCTGAGCCATTATGCTTTGCCTCGGGTTTCGGAGCTCATGGGCTTAGCTTGTAAAAACTTCTCCATTTACAGCCGCTCATTAGACGGCGGCTTATTGTTCTGTGGTGGTGGTGCCGCTCTCGCCGGTTTAAGCGAATACACCTCACAGAAATTCGGAATCCGGCCACCATTTATCGCACAGTTGAACAACACTGGCGCTAAGACTTTTGTTGGCATTAATCCAACTTCGCCTTTAGCAATGGCCCCAGGTGATCCAGACGAAGTCAAAGTGGATAGTGGTTGGATCTCGCTGTTATCCCAAGTCCGTGCTAGCGCCCTTTTTCACAGAGCCTCCCTGGATGAAAAAAATTCGCGCCCCTTATCACGCCTAAATCCCTTGTGGACATGGCTGTCAGAGTTATCGCGCTAAATTTCGTTTTCTTATTTTATTTTGTCAAAAAGTTGACATGGGCTTTTTGGAGTTATTATAATTTTTGATAGAGTTCGATTAATTTGATCTTAAATCAAATGGTTGGGGCGTTCAGCCTCGGTTGTTTATTTGAATCTAAAGGGGGTCTAGATGTCATTTAATTCATTTGGCGCAAAAATTAAGGTCGTCGGCGTGGGTGGCGGTGGCGGTAACGCCGTCAACACAATGATTAGATCCGGCTTAGAGGGCGTTGATTTCATAGTAGCCAATACAGATGCGCAAGCATTGAAAGCATCTCTTGCGCCCCACCAAATTCAGCTCGGCAAAGAGCTGACTAAGGGTCTCGGTGCTGGGGCAGATCCTGATATTGGACGCGACGCAGCGCTAGAAGACCGTATGGAACTTCAGGAATTTCTTAGTGATGCGGACATGGTTTTTATTACTGCCGGAATGTGTGGCGGTACTGGGACCGGGGCTGCTGCGGTCGTGGCTCAAATCGCGAGAGAGCTGGGGGCCTTAACGGTGGCGGTGGTTACAAAGCCATTCGCATTCGAGGGTAAGCGTCGTCGCAAGCATGCAGAACTCGGTGTAGCTAGACTTCGCGAATGTGTAGACACGCTCATAACAATTCCAAATCAGCGTCTATTGCAGGTGGCAACACCAGATCTCAGTATGCTGGATGCATTCAAGCTTGCTGATAACGTATTGGTTAATGCTGTTCGCGGCATCAGCGACATCATTAACACACCAGGACTGATCAACGTGGATTTCGCTGACGTCAAAGCCGTCATGAGCAGCATGGGACACGCACTGATGGGCATCGGCTACGGAAATGGGACAGACCGTGCCTTAAGCGCCGCGCGTCAGGCTATCTCCTCGCCTCTGCTGGAAGACGTCGATATTGAAGGTGCTACTGGCATCCTCATCAACATCACCGCCGGCACCAACGTAAGCATTATGGAAGTGAATAATGCTTGTATGATCATTCAAGAAGCCGCGCACGAAGATGCGAATATCATTTTCGGTGCTGTGATTGATGAAGCACTTGGCGACGAAATCCGTATCACAGTCATCGCCACTGGCTTCCCAGTCGAAGAATCGATACAGCCAGAGGAGGTTACGCCTTCGTTTGCAATGCGAACCAATGTGGCTGCCAAACCATTAGCAACACAGGGAGCTCAGCGCCTTGTAGCTCCGCCTCGCTTAACCACACCAGTCACCGCAGCGCCTCGTGAAAGGGTGCCTGCGGCCGTCGCACCAGCAGCGCCACATGCCCAGCCGGTGCAAATGACTCAGCCCATCTTGGCTCGACCAACTGAGCCTGCTCGTCAGCCAGTCGTTAGCAACTGGACTGCTCCGACAACAATGGCTCAGACTCCCCCCGCACAACCACAGAAGGCCGCGGTATTCGCTGAGCCAACCACCGCTCCTAGGACGCAAGATTCCTTAGTAGCTCACGCCGCATCCTGGATGAATGAGCAAAGGATTCCGGTTGCTCAAGTACAACCTCTTGTCCCACAGGCGGGAGTTTTAGGCGAGATGGTTAAAGAAGAACTCGCTGCTGAGCCAATCGAGAATAAAGAGACGGACGAATGGTTCGCAAATGAAACGCCCGCGACAGAGTCTTCCGCAAACGAGGCCGAGGTGTCGGAATATAGCTGGGAAGTTGAATTTGACGCTCTTCCGGCTGAAGTTTCTGGTCTTGAACAACACGGCGCCTCACAGGTTCTCGTCACAGAAATTCCAGCCGTTCAACATCAAGAACCAAACTTGCCCCATGATTCATTTGATTTAGATGACATGACTAGTCACGGACAAATTAGCGGTAAGACTGTCGCCGAGTTAGTATTCGCGACAGACGATACGACAGAGGTCCGTGCCGGCGCCATTCGGGGTGAAGATGAATCTGCATGGGACTTCGATCCACCAAATCCGACATTGGTCTCCGACGAAATTGATCGGCGAATCGATGAGGCTCTGGCACTTGCTGGACAAATTGGTGGCGATGGAGCAGTGGTAACGCATCAACAAAGCCAAGCCCTTGGCCTTGACTTGGATGATCTTGAGTTGCCAGCTTTTCTTCGTTCAAACTCGGACACCAACTCTCTCTGATTGAGAACAAACAAAAAAGACCTGCCACCTTCATCCGGCGGCAGGTCTTTTTACGTTTTCTAAATTGGTTGTTACTTTTGCAAGCTCAGAATTAAAGCGCGCTATTAATATCAACTTTATGGCCGATTTGTAGGCCTGTTGTGGTGGGCGGTATGCCCTCGGCTGGCGTCTTACCAGATAGTCTACTAGGCGCAAAAAAATCCGTGAGCCGCGGTTCGCCAGTTTTAGCCGCACCAAATTTGCGCTCAGACCAGTGAAAAAGTACGTCGCCGAGATAGCCACCGACGGTTAAGCGCTTCTTTCCACGCACCTTGCAGTCGATGGCCCTGACCAAGTCGGCGGCTGAGCTTGGCGTTGTTGACGTTAAATCAACAATTCGACAGTACTGATCCTTTTGACTTGAGACTCTAAGCGCCTCATCAATCGCCCAAAGAATATCTGAGATCGTCGTCAGAACCAATCCATCGGCTTGTCTCGGTAGCGGCAAAAGAAGGGGCATTCTCGTAACGGGGTTTGCCGCCTTGAAAAACTCTCCGTCCACACCACATCCACCGATGACGCCAGCCCTCAAAATTATTTTTTCCGGAATGGCCGAATTAATGACAATATTTTCAGCCCAATATTTTTCTCTCAACATCGCATTGGGCGATTTCCGATCTACGCCTACCCAACTTAATAAAATGATCTTGCGAGCATTGGCGCGCTCCATGGCCTTTACGATATTAGCTGTCAGTACAACGTTGTCTGCGTGTTGTATGCCATCACTCGAGCTGCTTGTCTTGGGGCTCGAACCTAGAATACCACCTTGCCAAGCAAGATGGATCACCGTGTCCGTGGACTTCAGGGGGGCAACCACCGCTTCTGGGTTCAAAAGATCGCAGCATAGAGGGAGAACATTTTTATGGCTAGCAGGCAGTTTATTTCGGTAGAGACCAATCACAGATTTATGCTGCTGGGCCAAGTGCTCCACCACTCTACTACCAATATTACCTGCCGCTCCGGTAATTAGTGCGGCTCTCCTCGTTGCATGGGCGATTGTCATAACTTCCCCCTCAGCATCTATTAAACCAGTCATTAGATGATTTTTTTCAGTCTGTATTATAGCAACGATTGGTAAATTTTGAGAGTTTTTTCAGCATTTTCTCCCCATGTGGGCAAACCCAACTTGCCCCCATTTGCGGTCGAATTTGCTTTGTTTGCAAGGACAGCGGATAAAACCTCCTGCCATTGGTCGAGTCCTGCACCTGCGTCTAAACCAAAAGACGCGCCAGGCGCATAAGCACACACCTCTTCAATGCCGGTTCCCTTGACAAAAATGGTGGTAAGACCGGCCTTGATGGCATCAGCGGCCGGAAGACACCAACCCTCATAAAGAGAGGGGTGTATAAAAACGCGGGAAGTTGAATACGCCTCAACAAGTTGTTGGCGAGAGATTTTTGTAAGCACTTTTAGATTGGCGGGCGGCACTCCGACGCGCCGAGCGCCGAAGTCATCCGTAACCAATATAAAACGCGTTTGTGGTGATGCTTTTGCTAAAGCTGCGACCAAGTGTAACCGCTTGTAGCCTTCCCCTCTTCCAACGGCAAGAACATCGTTTGTCTTTTCCTTGTGCGGATTCTCCGATAATTCATCGCCCAAATCCGCTGTACCGTTTGGTATGACGGTTATTTTATTGCCGACGGATTCGCCGAAGCGGTCGATAAGTGAGTTTTTTGTCCAATTTGATGGGACAATGATGGCATCAGCCATTCGGACGACGCGCGGCATCAATACGCGCATCTGTACCGATAAGACCGATGGTCCACCCACTATCATCGGTATGAGGTCATGAATAGTAAGCACAAACCTGTCTACCTGGCGCCTTTTTGTAAAACAGGGCAAGTTGAGGTTGCTGAGTCCGTGGTAAATCATCGCAGCGTAACTCCGCGCAGCGACTTTGTAGGATAGGCTCGGGAAAACTGGCTTTAGGCCGTAAATCCTCGCCGGAGACAGCTTGCGTTTTGATGGGGGTACCGCAGTATTTGCATGGGGAATATACAAAATCTTGTCACGATTGATGATGGTTGGTGAACCAACCAACGAAGTCACAATGGCTGACTCTCCCAGCTCGGCCAATGCCTCGTGCAAACACTTCCCATAATGGCCAATACCGGAATTGGGTGAATCTAAACCAAGCCCATCCCAAACAATTTGCGGCTCAGGTGTATGAAGACTACGACCGCGCAAAGACATGACCGTTGCCCTCATCTAAACATAAATTATCTAGATTCTAGTGCCCTGACTTCGTTGCGCCAGCCATTTCAAGTCGGCACTGCGCTCTCTTCTTGGCCGCGAGAGCCCGCGTTAGATCGACGGTATCATCAGCTCGTTTTGTACTGGTCAGTCGCTCTTCTGCGCGAACAAGCGCCTTCTTCGCGCGCTCAACGTTGATCTCTGTCGATTTCTCAACAACATCAGCCAAGACCGTCACGCCATCCGCGCCAACATCAACAAATCCACCGGCGATAAATAGCTTTTCCAGACTACCGCCATTCTTTTCAAGGGCTAGTGTTCCGATGTCAAGAGTCGCCACCATGGCGGCGTGACCAGGAAGAACCGTCATGTAGCCCAATTCACCGGGCAGACCAATTGCGTTGGCAGGGCCGCGGTATATAATCCGATCGGGCGACAGTATTTTTAGCTGCAGTTGCTTATCAGACATTCAATTTCTCCAAAGAACTTTCGCGATCTACTTCATTGAAGCCGCTTTTTCAAAGGCTTCTTCAATCGTGCCGACGTACAAGAACGCCTGCTCTGGGATGTGATCTGCTTCACCGTTACAGATCATCTTAAAGCCCTTCACTGTTTCGGCCAGCTTGACGTACTTGCCTTTGTTGCCTGTGAACTGCTCTGCCACGGTGAACGGCTGGCTGAAGAAGCGCTGAATCTTCCGCGCTCTGGAAACCGTCAACTTGTCCTCATCGGAAAGTTCGTCCATACCGAGAATCGCAATAATGTCTTGCAAATCTTTGTAACGCTGTAGGATCGATTGGACTTTTCGAGCCACTGTATAATGCTCCAACCCAACAACTTGAGGGTCAAGGATCTTGGAGCTTGAAGCCAACGGATCTACAGCGGGATAAATCCCTAGTTCCGCGATTTTACGCTCAAGGTTCGTCGAGGCGTCCAAGTGCGCAAATGTTGTGGCGGGAGCCGGATCCGTATAGTCATCGGCAGGCACGTAGATGGCCTGAACGGATGTAATGGAACCATTTTTTGTCGTTGTGATTCGCTCTTGGAGCTCGCCCATCTCACTGGCAAGTGTCGGCTGGTAACCCACGGCTGAAGGGATCCGGCCAAGAAGCGCGGACACTTCGGAGCCTGCTTGCGTGAAGCGGAAAATGTTGTCGACGAACAAAAGAACGTCCTGATTTTCCTCGTCCCGGAAATATTCGGCGATCGATAGCCCTGTTAGAGCAACCCGTGCGCGCGCTCCAGGCGGCTCATTCATTTGGCCGTAAACAAGCGCCGTCTTGGAGATAACGCCTGATTCTTTCATCTCATGATACAAGTCGTTGCCTTCGCGCGTACGTTCGCCAACGCCGGCAAATACAGAAAATCCACCGTGTTGAGTGGCAATGTTGTTGATCAGCTCCATAATCAAAACGGTCTTGCCAACGCCGGCACCACCAAACAATCCAACCTTCCCACCTTTAGAATAAGGCGCGATCAAGTCGACGACCTTAATTCCAGTTTCAAGGATCTCAATCTGAGTTGAGAGGTTCGTGAATTTGGGAGCTGCGCGATGAATCGGATAGCGCTTTTTAGTTGTAACTGGTCCGGCCTCGTCCACTGGATCGCCGATGACATTCAAGATCCTTCCGAGTACTTCACGGCCCACTGGAGTTGTAATTTGCTCGCCACTGTCTTTTACCGCCACACCGCGCGCCAACCCATCCGTTGTATCCATGGCAATCGTGCGAACTACGTTTTCACCAAGGTGCTGGGCGACTTCCAAAATCAGGTTGTCGGCCGTGTCATTGATTTCTTTGTTGGTGAGCTTAAGAGCGTTGTAAATCGCTGGCAATTGTCCTTGCGGAAACTCCACGTCTACAACTGGCCCCATAACTTGAACTACTTTTCCTACTGCCGCTGTCATCGTCTTCTCCTCTGGGAGATTAATAAATTGTTATCCTCTGCATCACATCAACCAAGGCACTTAAATTAAAGCGCCTCAGCACCACTCGTAATCTCGATTAACTCTTTCGTAATTGCTGCCTGACGCCCACGATTGTATTGCAGTGTCAATTTGCGTATTACTTCTTTGGCATTTTTCGTCGCCGAATCCATCGCGGTCATTCGTGCGCCGTGCTCACTAGCGGCCGCCTCGAGTAAGATTCTGAAAGTTTGGGCGATAACCAGCCGCTCCAATACCGGCCCCATGAGTTTGCCGACTACTGGCTCCATAATAATATCGCTGCTAACCTCGCCCGCTTTGAGCGACTTCTTCGGCACCACAGGAAGCAGCTGCCTTATAACTGGAACCTGACTCATAGCACTCTTAAACTCAACAAAAGCAACGTGCACAGCGTCATATTTGTCACTTGAAAAACCCGCCACGAGTTCTTCGGCCAATTTCACCGCCACTTCATACTTCGGTCGCTCGGTAACTTTTTCTTTGTCCGAGAGCAAATTCCATTTTACTTTTTTGCAGAACATGGTGGCTCGTCGACCCCATGCCATGGTGTCGAGCGCAATGCCGGCATCCATTTTTTCCCGCGCAAATTTTGTCGCGACTTTAAAAAGAGCCGAGTTCAAGCTCCCACAAAGTCCGCGATCCGTTGAAACTACAACTAAAAGCTCGCGTTTGTTTTTTGAACGGACTTCGGTCAAAGGTGTCTGGGTGTCTCCCGCCGCCAAAACTACCTTGTTCACCATTTCTTCAAATCCGTCACCATAAGGACGAGCCGCGAGCACTGCGTGATTTGCGCGAGCAAATTTAGCCGCAGACACTAGCTTCATTGCGTGCGTGATCTTTTGCGTGTTTTTCACGCTCACGATACGACGCTTTATGTCCTTTAGATTAGGCATTTGGTCTGAATCCTTTCGCGAATTCTTCGATGGCTTTTTTCAAATCACCCTCGACGTCAGCCAGTTTCGCCCGCTGCTCAATTTTGGCAAGCATTGGGGCGTATTTCGCGTTCAGGTGATCCGCTAGGCCGCGTTCAAATGCGAGAACTTGAGAAACCTCGATATTATCGAGAAAGCCCTTAGTTGCGGCGTATAAAATCGCGACTTGAAGACCCACGTGCATCGGTACATATTGGCCTTGCTTCAGGATTTCGACCAGACGTGCGCCGCGGTTCAGGGCGCGCTGGGTTGCGGCATCAAGATCCGATCCGAACTGGGCAAAAGCCGCAAGTTCTCTATACTGCGCTAGCTCCAATCGCAAGCTACCGGCAACGGACTTCATGGCAGGAACCTGAGCAGATCCACCCACACGACTAACAGAAAGGCCGGCGTTGATCGCAGGACGAATGCCCGCAAAGAACAAGTCGGCTTCCAAGAAAATCTGCCCATCAGTAATCGAGATCACGTTCGTTGGAATATAGGCCGAAATGTCGCCCGCTTGGGTTTCGATGATTGGAAATGCAGTAATCGAACCAGCCCCAAGGTCATCGCTCAACTTACAAGCGCGCTCCAGGAGACGGCTGTGTAGATAAAAAACGTCGCCAGGATAAGCTTCACGTCCGGGTGGGCGACGTAATAGTAGGGACAGTTCGCGGTACGCCGCTGCCTGTTTTGAAAGGTCATCGTAGAAAATAACGGCGTGCTCGCCTTTGTCTCGGAAATATTCGGCTAGGCGGCATCCGGAGTATGGTGCCAAGAACTGCATTGGCGCAGGATCAAGCGCTGTAGCGGCGACGACAATCGTGTAATCCATTGCACCAGCTTTTTTTAGCTTATCGACAACCTGTGCGACGGTAGAGGCTTTTTGGCCAATCGCAACATAAACGCAAACGACGCCTTTGCCCTTTTGATTAATGATCGTATCGATCGCAACTGCGGTTTTTCCTGTTTGACGATCGCCAATGATGAGTTCTCGCTGTCCACGCCCGATTGGAACCATCGCATCAATGGCTTTAATGCCTGTTTGCAGAGGCTCATGTACGGATTTTCTCGCAATAATGCCGGGCGCCTTGACTTCAACTTTTCCTCGTTCATCGGTCTTTAGCGGCCCCTGTCCATCAATCGGGTTACCCAGGGCATCGACAACGCGCCCGAGCAAACCACGGCCAATTGGAATAGAGTTAATCTCATTGAGGCGTTTAACGCTGTGGCCTTCTTGAATCTCGTCGGTCTTACCGAGAACCGCAACGCCGACATTGTCTTCCTCAAGGTTAAGAACAACGCCCCGAACGCCATTTTGAAACTCAACAAGTTCGCCGGCTTTAACACCCTCAAGGCCGTAAACGCGGGCAATGCCGTCGCCAACGGTGAGAACTGTTCCGGTCTCAACTAGCTCGGCCTTTTGCCCAAAGCCTTTGATCCGGTCACTAATGATCTTGCTGACTTCCTCAACTCTGATCTTGTCCATAATACTCCAACTATCCTTTCTTATCGCTGCGCAAATTCGGCAACGGAATTCAAACGGTTCCTTAAACTGAGATCGATGGTGTAGTTACCCACATTCACAACAACCCCGCCCAACACTGACTTGTCTATCGAACTATCAAGAGTGATTTTTTTCTTAAAAACCTTTTCAAGCGCTGCGACTAATTCTTGGCGGGCTGCTTCCGACATTGGCTCCGCAGTAATGGCCGACGCCTCTGCTACGCCCCTCATGTCGTCGAGCATTTTTTTGTAAGCTTTAGAGATCTCGGGCAAGTGTCCGGTCCTGCCTGCATCAACGACCTGCTCTGCGAATGCGCCGAATTCTTTTTTCGCTTGGGCTTTTTCCGCGGCGAAACTCAATAGAGATTTTTTCAAGTCTGGCGGCATTACGGGGCTTTTTAAAACCCTTCTAGCATCCGACATGGCGAACAATTCGTCGCAAGTCTGCAGAAAAATCAGTGCTTTTTCGGCCAGTGCTGAATTGCCGTCCGTTAATTTCATTAGAGCTTTTGCGTAGCGATTGGCGATTAAGCTTGAACTCATTTTGACAACAACTCCGTTTGCGCGAATTCTCTACTGCACACTCATGGAGGCTGCAGATGTGATTCTTGCTTTTAAAATTTTTTCCTTCGCCGCAGCGTCCAATTCTTTCGTAATTCGATCAGCTGCTAAGGATTTGGCAGCCTTAACGACCTCTTCGCGCAACTCGATGCGCGCGCGCTCGACAGCATCCTTGGCTAGACGCGCGGTTTCATCTTTTAATTGCCGAGTAAAACGCTCCGTCTCATCCAGCAGGCGCTTTGCCTCGTCGTGAGCTAAGACTTCGCTCTGTTTACGAAAGTCGGTAAGCTCTTGATCAAGGGCATCAAATCTGCGTTTGACGTCGTCAAAAATTTTGCGGGCCGCATCAAGCGCCTGAGCCGCTTCCTTTGACGCACTTAAATAGGTTTCGCGCCTTGCGGACGCCATCTGCAATAGAGGTTTGCGGAAAAAAACGATGAAAGCCGCAAGGAAGACGAAGAAATTGAAATATGGAATTCCAACCGCGCTAAAAAAATCTAAATGATGCTCCACGACAACTCCGATTTATTTACTGGATCACTTGCGCGAAAAACTGGTCGCTAATCGATTTGATTGTTTCGTCTTGGCGGGCGCGCTCTTCCTTCAGGTTGGTCGCGATAGCTGTCTCAATCTTTACTTGCTCAGACTTCGCTTCCGACTCGGCCTTAGTGAGCAATGTAGCTCGCTTGTCGAGGGCTTCCTTTTTGATGGTTTCACGAACTTGCGCGGCATCTTTGTGGGCCGCTCGCATGCGCTCGGTTATTTTAGATTCGAGCGCTTCGGCTTCATGTTGAAGTTTTTGAGCTGCGTCTTGGCTTCCGCCCGTTTGGGCGTCGCGACGACTTCGAACTGTAAGATACGGCTCGAGCATCAATTTCTTGACGATAAACATGTTTACGAGGAAAACGACGGCTTGGACGCCGAGGACGATTGGATCTGGCTTAAGATTCAATTGGCTCATGGATCAGCTAACCTAATCAGCAAAATTATCGAAACAACCCCAGAATTTGAGGTTGTTTTGATATCTTAGAACCATATTCGTCGCAACGAGTTTTCGTCGATATAAATCTTTTTTCAAGAAATTCCCAAAGCTGCCATTTATCAGGTCAGCTTTAGTCCCAAAATTCCCAGTAGCCGCTCTAGTTCAGATGCCGAGAAGTAAGAGACCTCGATTTTACCCTTCCCGCCAGTGCCGGAAATTTTAACTTTGGTTTTGAGGTTTGCGCGCAGAGCATCGGCTAGATATTCCAGATCGGCAACATCTTTGCCAAGACGGCCCGCCGATGGGCTAGCTGGGCTCTTGTAGCTTTTCACTAACTGCTCAGCCTGCCTAACGTTGAGGCCCTTTTTAATAATAATATCGCGCGCCCTTAAAATTAACTTGCGATCTTCAAGGGCGAGAAGGGCTCGGCCATGGCCCATAGTCAGCCTATTCTCGACCAAGTCATCCCTCACCTCTTTGGGTAAAAGAAGAATGCGCAGAATATTAGCAACTGTTGAACGCTCTTTGCCTACTTTTTCAGCACATTGCTCTTGTGTGAGGCCAAAATCCTCAATTAATGATTGATATGCTTCTGCTTCCTCGAGGACGTTGAGATCTTGCCTTTGAATGTTTTCAATGAGGGCGACGCGCAGTTGCTCTTGATCGGTCATTGGTTCGCGAATTATTGCCGGTATTTTATCAAGACCCGCTAGTCTGCTTGCTCTCAGCCTTCTTTCGCCAGCGATGAGCGTATAACGACCGGGGCCGGAGCCTGCCGTTACAGTGACAGGCTGAATAACCCCATCAACTCGAATGCTGGCCGCAAGTGATTGCAGCTCCTGGTCTTTGAAAATTCTTCGTGGTTGGTGAGGATTAACCTCTATGGCCTCCGTTGAGATTTCAACAACCGAGAACTTTTGCTTTTCGCCCGCAACGGTCTCTGCCCCCTGCCTCGCTGGATTAGTGCCGCTGGGTGTTTCAACGTCAAAATTACCCAAGAGAGAGGTAATGCCTTTTCCTAATGGCGGTCTCTTCGCTTTCTGTTCCTGTCTGAAATTCATATGTTGACCCCCTGGTCATTTAACGATGCGCCTTTAGCTGCCGTGATGTTAGTTGAACCGTCTGCGAGTCTCTTCGATTGCCGGCGAATAATTTCTCGAGCAACTTCCATATAGGCGACTGCGCCAGTGCTATTAATGTCGTAAAGAATAACGGGCTTGCCGTGGGAAGGCGCCTCTGACAGCCTCACGTTCCGGGGAATGACGGTTCCAAAAACCTCGCCCTGGAAGTGGGTTCGTATATCCTGTTCGACCTGGTGGCAAAGATTGTTCCTGCGATCATACATGGTTAAGAGTATGCCTTCGCGCTCTAGGGCAGGATTTAGCCGTCGCTTGATAAGACCAACCGTTTTTAGGAGCTGGCTCAAGCCCTCCATCGCATAATATTCACATTGCATGGGAATTAGCACTGAATGTGCGGC
>JBIJBX010000034.1:0-15986 GCA_044344995.1 Oligoflexales bacterium
GATGTAATGGCAGCGAGTAAATCGGCTACCGTGTCAATTCGCAAAAACATTTGCTCGCCGAGAACAACGCCAAACCTGCGTTCGACACGACCAGCTAATTCAACCCGACTTAAACTATCCAAACCCAAGTCGCGATCTAACGATGTATTTAGCGTAATTGTTAATAATCTAGATGACGGCCAGTGGAGTTCCGCGCCAAGATCACCGATGAGCTCTTTTAAGAGATTCAAGGCCTTGTTTTGTTCCTGAATTTTTTGGCTCATAGCGAGTAAAAACTATTTTTTGGGTGAGACGGCGCAATTCGCGCAAGATGCAGCAACCAAATGCGATGGCAGGCGATCTCAACACGATCAAATAAGTTGCTGCAAGCTTTATTCCAACCTAGCTTCCAAGCGCTGTATCGAGCACCATCATGAGAACAAAACCAATCATCAGACCAATAGTGGAAGGAGTCTGATGCCCGTTACGATGGGTCTCCGGTATGACTTCGTGTGAGACAACGAAAATCATCGCCCCAGCGGCAAGACCCAACCCCACTGGATATGCAAATTGTGTCCCACTGACAAGCGTCGCCCCAAGGATCGCGCCTAGAGGCTCGAGCAGACCCGTCAAAGCCGCAATCCATAAAGCCCTGCTCGGTGTAACCTGCGCCGATCTCAAACTTAACGCAACAGCTAGGCCCTCGGGAACATCTTGAATTGCGATGGCACTGCTAATGGGTAGCCCAACACTCCAATCAGCGCGGGAAAAGCTAACCCCCATCGCCATGCCTTCAGGAATATTGTGAAGCGCGATCGCAAACACAAACAACCAAATTTTCCTAAGATTTTTGACTTCGACACCGAATTCGCCAGCGTGCTTATGCTCGTGCGGGGTAAATTCCTCAAGCCCAAGCATCAAGATGCTTCCCAAAGTCACGCCTAATGCAACAAGAACAACGCCCCAAACACGTCCGCCAGTTAATACCTGGGCGACCTCAATCCCAGGAATAATCAATGAAAAAGCCGAAGCAGCAAGCATCATACCAGCAGCAAAGCCGAGCATGACATCCTCAATCTTAGAAGGTAGAGACCTCAATGCTAAGACTGGCAACGCCCCAACTGTGGTCGCAAGAAAGCCCCCCATCCCAGCCATAACAGCAAGCCCGATATTTCCATTGGCTTGGCCTGTGAAAATCTGAATCATGCTTTGAAACAACACACCCGCGGTAAATAGTGCTGGAAGAGCCAAACAAAGCGACAACCACGGGCGAGTAACCGCCTGGTTATAGACTAGCCGAATCCATTCCATCATGGTTTTGACAGTCATTATTGTCGCGAATCTCCCAAGAAAGATAAAAGGATGGTGTGCCTTTGCAGAGCTTAACCCGGAAATAGGAAAAAAACTATTTCCGCATTACAACTGGTTCATTTATGATCCTCCTGCGATCGGGAGGATCTATTTGATGAGAAAATCATTTTTGATACTTGGCATTATATTAATACTGGAGAGCTGTGTGACCGGAAAAATAGAGGAACCCGCCTATAGTGTAAAAATGGCTGAAGCTGATTTTGAAGTGCGCGAGTACGCCCCGCGGATCGTTGCAGAAACAACCGTTAGCGGAGATTTCGCCGATGCGCCGGGCATCGGTTTCAGACGACTTGCAGATTATATTTTTGGCAACAACACCACAAAAACCGAAATAGCCATGACTGCGCCGGTAGCCCAGGAACGACAAAGTGAGAAAATAGCGATGACCGCACCGGTATCTCAAGAAAGAATTAAAGATAGTTCCTGGTTAATCACCTTTACGATGCCAAGTGCTTATACAATTGAAAGCTTGCCAAAACCGAATAGTGATCTCGTTACAATTAAACAATTACCTCCAGCGAAATTTGCAGTGGTTAAATTCAGCGGTTTTAACAAACAAAAAACCGTGATTGAAAAAACAGATTCTTTACGTCAGTGGCTTCGCACCAAATCAATAAACGAAAAAGGCGCCGAACCAATTTACGCCAGGTACAATCCACCCTGGACGCCTTGGTTCTTGCGCCGCAATGAAATTCTCATAGAACTCGAATAAACTGGCCGACTTAATTGTACCGTGATTTGCAATTTTATAACCCGGACGCACGCTGAGTTTGCGTCTGGGGCCCAATTGGACACTGGTACAGTTGCGACACTGATCCAGGAGTGCCTCACGCCGCCTGTGGAAATGGAAACTTCTTCTCTCTGCCCTGTTGCCGAGACAAAATAGTCTCGTTATGCCACATCACATAAAGGCCGATATGACACCGAAGGCGGTCTTTTCGTTTCGTCGTGCACCACGTTCGTCTGATGAGGCGGCAGATGTTAGCCCTCAGCATGGCTGCCGTGTGATTAAGGGAAAATAGCGGATCCCAGCCTCCGACTTTAAGTTCGCCTTGGCCTGCGACACAGCCTCGGCGGCCTTTCACCTGCACATGAGTGGCACCGGGCAAGTGACGACGGATCACATGTGGGTAGTTTTTGTGTGAATCAGAGGTAATACGTAACCCTGGTGCCGATATCTTTGCCACACTCGAAAGCACGTGGTTCCAGGCACTACTGCGTTCGTCGGGGCGTCGGCCATATTTTTTACGAGATTTTCTTGCTAAAAGTCCCTTGGCCGGCATGCTTGCCACATCAAATGAAAGAATCAGCCGACTTGGATGTCCCACCGCAAGAGTTACAGCCAAAGGTTTCATCTTGGTGTGCTCAGATGTTTCCATGTCATCAAAGTGAATCTCTTTCACCTGGGTAAGATTCTTTAAAAGATCTTTTTGATAGCGTTCGGATACTTTAAAAAAGTACTGGAGCCTGCGGTCCACGGTTTTTCGCGCCACGCAGGTAATGATGGCAGATCTTCGCATGGAGTTATTGGAGGCAAGTAGAATAAATAGAAATCTATTTATGTGCCGCTTTCTCTGGCGATATTCCAGCGCAAGGGTGGCCTCTGAAAAGCTTCGATTGCATTCGCAGCAGAGAAATCTTTTTAGCCTTATCCCATCTGACGAGCGCCGAAATGAGCCTTTGGTTTTGACCGGTGCAGGCGTATGTCCTGGCAGGGGCATGTGGTGGGGGCAGCATATCTTGGAAGATGAGGCACTTTTCATAGCCAAAAGACATAGCGGTTCTTAGGCCATGTCCGCCACGAACATAGTAAGTAACGAATACGTAAAGAGTAAATCAGGAGAACACAAACTCAGACAGTGGTGGCTAGGGACAATTACGTCAGCCAGTTTCTGTGTTATAATTTCCGAGGTTGATTTCCAGACAGTGTACCAAAAAAACATGTGAATGCGCTCAATTTGACGAATAAAGAATAGCCGGCTAACCATTTATTGACCCCAAAAAGGAATTAAATGACCAATCAAGACTTTGCCCAGCGGCTCGGTGTTTGGATTTTTCTGGCGTTTACTGTTTTTCTAAGTTTGATTTTAATGGTTATGGCAAGACCATTTCTGGTCGCTGTCATTGTTGGCGGCATGATGGCACTCATATTAAACCCTTGGTTTCGCTACCTCACCGGGAAGATGAATCGCTACGCTGCCGCAACAATTGCCACTATGTCGTTGGCGTTACTTTTTATCATTCCTCTTTTAATCCTGGCGGTTGTCGCCCTCCGTGACGCAAGCGCTTTAACAACAATTATGGCGAGTGAGGAAACCGCCTCCGTCTTCAAAGAGTGGTGGATTCATTGGCGTGAAATGTTCGAGCAGACGTTGACAACGTATGTACCTTGGAGCACAGGACTTCGCTTTCACGAACAAGCCTCTGGAATTGCAAAGACATTATTGGACTGGTGCAGCAACCTTGTGATCAGCCTAGCAAGCCAAACTCCAGCATTAATGCTGCAGCTGACCATGGGGGTGCTCAGTTGTTATTTCTGGCTTGTGGACGGTCGGCGCTTTCTGGTTTGGCTGCGTTTGATTATTCCTGTCACGGATCACGTTCGCGATGAGGTCACGGCCGCGTTTAGAGACGCCACAAGATCAACGGTCGTCGCCAGCTTAGCTGCGGCATTAGCACAATCTGCTGTGGTTATTTTAGCATTTGTCACAATCGGGATTCCGTCTGCAGCCTTAGCGGCAGGAACTACGTTTGCGTTTGCATGGATACCCGTACTTGGCTCTTTCCCAGTGTTTGCTGTTGCAGCGATCTGGGCGATTGTTCATTCGGCTTGGGCGAAGCTTACCTTCATAGTCATTGCAGGATTCGTAACCGCCATTATCGACAATCTCGTAAGACCGCTGGTCTTAAAAGGCGGTAGCGACATGCACCCCTTAATCAGCCTTCTGGCAATTCTTGGCGGTATCGAATTCTTTGGACTACTCGGCGTCCTGTTGGGGCCTGTCATAGTCGCAATGTTCACGGCTTGCGCGCGCGTCTGGCCACATCTTGCCGAGGAAGCGGGTTGGTTCAAGAGTCACTAGCCCCAAAGGATCTTCTTTAGGCGAGGTCGTCTATATTTACCACTTTTGTGGAACACGCTTAATATCTTCGGCCTTAAAACCAAGGTTAACCATTCGGTCGATGATAGGTTTCAGCTCACTATCTTCCATCTTCCAATTTCTAGACATGATCCACAGGTACCCCCGATTAGGGGTCGCGACCACCACGTAACTATAGTCAGGTGCAAGTTCGATAGTGTAGTAAGGGAATTTTAATGGCCAAAAAGGGCTTACTTTCCACTCTGAATTATTGGTTCCATCTACCGGATAGCCGGTCATAGTGTATTTTTTGCGTGCACCCTCAAAAGCGTCTTTGCGAAACGTAAAGGTAATATCAATATGGCCCTTGGCATTCATGTCATAATGTTCAATCGCATTATGAGCCCCAACTTCAATGAATGTGGGTATACTTGCCTGCACGTACCAATCACCCATAAATCGATTCAAGTCAACCGCAGCAACCCTCTCTAAGGGAGGCAGCCCACCATTGGTCGTACACCCACTTAACAAAGACATTACAAGACCCCAAAAAAAAATTTTCATTGCTTTAAATACCCCCACAAAGGGAATCTTACGCCAATGATTGGAATTATTCCAGCATCCGTATAGAATGGCGGATCAACCAAGATGGAGCTGATCATGTTGCAGCGATTAATTAGTTTGTACCTACTTTCGTCCGTTTTCGCACTTACGAATGCTTATTCTCAAGAAGTCACACCAGAACAAGAGCTACCATTCAAAAAAATTATTTTTCGCGTCCTCGATATAAAGAGCAATGCACCCCTCGCCTTGGGAGTTGAAACGATTGAAGTCACGCCAGGCAAAATTACAAAAAACACGGAGTATTTTACTGCCGATAAAAGTCGCGATGTGATTCAGTCGGAATCCGCGACGACCGATCTAAAGAACCTCACGATTAGTGAGTATAAGTTTAAAAACAGTCAGACGGGTGAGCAAGTTGAACTATCAATGCCATCACCGCCTTTGGCTCGTCTAAAATACACGGCCAAAACAAATGATAAGTCAGAAAATTTTGAATACCGGTGGTCCAATCAAACTGTGGTCGGCAAGACGCTGCACCATTATATAGTGCGTAACTGGTCAAAGTTGCTAGGCGGGAAAAGTCCGGAGTTCGAATTGTTTATACCCATGAAACGAGACCACTTCAAATTTAGAGTTCGACGCGACCGAGACGTTAAACTTAGGGATCTGCAGGCGCATGTGATTAGCCTGGAACCGTCCAATTGGGCTATCCGCGCGATGGTACCAAGGATGGATTTTTTCTATACAGTTAAGAGTGGAATACCAGTTCTCGTGCGCTATGAAGGCGCTACAACGGTAGCCATAAACGGCGATGACAAAAAAGAAGTCGCCATAGAGTTTGAATACGAAAGTTGATTTATTGAATCGTATACCCGCCAAAAGCGACGTAGCGAACTAACCATCCAATTGCCGTTAAAACTATAGAACCCAGAACGGCTGGCATGAAACCTGTAATGCTGAAGCCAGGGGTTAGGGCTGCGGCGATTTTCAGTGCGATACCATTAACGATTAACAGAAAAAAACCAAACGTCACTGCAGTAAGCGGCAGGGTTAAAACCACAAGAATCGGCCAAATAAATATGTTGACCAAACCAATGACAATGGCAGCTACCAGAGCCGAACTGAAGCCTTGAACTCGAAATCCTGGCACAAAATAGGCCGTTAGCATGAGCGCTACACTCGCCAAGAGCCAGTGGACTAGATATGCGGCCATAATTACTCCAATTCTAATTCGCCAATGCTTTAATGGTTTGAAAAAAACACGGTAATCTCTGCGCTATATTAGCATCTTGCGCGGCTGTTTCCATCGTTTTCCCTTCGGGTGCGCAAAGTTCCTCTAAACTTTTCATTGTAATAGTCCGATTTACGAGTCCAACTCCACACGCGTATTGAGGATGCGGTTAAACATGGTATTTATTGGCGATAAATCACTCCAACAAAACCTCCAGAGATCTCTCGACAAGGCAACCCGCGAAAATGCGGATGCCATGGAGAAACTTGCCAGCGGCAGCGTCTTTACGAAGTTTGATAATCGACCATCGGACCGTAAGCTGGCCGAGGGGCTTTCTTTTAAAATCAGGGGTTTAGCCGCTGCCAAAAGAAACATAAATGACGCCGTTTCCCTCCTGCAAACCGCCGACTCTGGTATGAATCAAATAAATGACATGGTCCTTCGCATGAAGGAAATCAATATGGCTGCCACTAGCACCACCATTAGCGACCAAGACAGAAAATTCCTATTCGTTGAATATCAAGCTCTCCATGACGAGATCCAGCGTGTTGCGGAAACGACCACATTCAATGGGGTTCCCATTCTAAACGGAGATTCTCCAGACACGCCCCAACAAATGATTTTTAGAGTTGGCGATCCCACCACTGTAGATGAAATGGCTGCACCAGAAGATGACCTTAACACAATCATTTTCGACGGTATCCGCGATGTCGTAGCGACGCCGATCGGCCTTGGGCTCGCGAGTGCGCAGGAATTTATAGAAGGACTGGATCCCACCGAAGGTATCAATCTCGCGGATGCGCAGGAGTTGCTTGTTCCTTTGGCTGACGGATATGCGACCATCTACGACGAAGCCATCGACAAGCTCGCCAATATGCGGGCTGTTTATGGTGGTATGCAAAATAGAATGCAAAGAGCTCTTGAATTTAATGATGTCTTAGCGGAGAACCTTTCCGCCGCACGAAGTAATATCGCAGATACAGACTATGCCTCTGAGGTCAGCAGAATGACTGCTAGTCGAATCCTGATGCAGGCCGGAACGGCGGTGCTCGCGCAATCAAGCTTCACTAATTCCCTATCCTTAAATCTTCTTAATGGCATCATGGGCTAAATCAGCGTTGCTGCTTTTTTCGATCGAGCCTTGCCGCCGCGATGGACCGATACCATTGATTGGCGTCTTCTCTGGGATCAACCAAACTGATGCTGTCCAATGTGTTCGCTGATTCTACGTCGAACTCCCAACCCAGCATCCTTCGCGTGGGCCCCGACGCGCCCAAATTTGCCAATTCGAGGAGTGACTGTTCCGCAAAACTGCGTAGTTCGTTAGCATGGATGTCTTTTTCAAGCGCACGATAAATGCACCATCTCAGGTGCGCCAGAGGCACACCATGGTGATTATGGAATGACCTTAATAATTGTGGCAACACTTCAGCCGTTATTATACCTTTTTTCATCAAGGACCAAGCCACTTGCGCCCAATGATCAAATTCATACCAGGTTCCATCAAAACGAGAATCTATTTGTGCAGAGTACGATGGCACCGATCGTATGTAGACGCCCTCAACTCGCAAACCGTCCGGGACACGCAAATCATTTGAGAGAACCTGTTCAATAACTGGCAACTCTACCATTGCCCCGGTTAGCCACTGCCTGAGATTATCCAGATCAAAACGCTTTTCGAGCAAAAGCCGTACGCCGGTGTAAATAAATGGATCATACTCGGCGTTGTCACCAATCATGACGATGCGACTTTCTGGCGTTAACTTTAATGCAATATCCAGAATCGCCTTGGTCTTATAAGCAATGTGATGGCGCAGCAGATCCAGCCTGCCCATGCGCAGATTGTAGGTCTGATTTTTGAACGTATCGGACGACCACTCCAGGCGATCAAGCGTCAGTTTACCGTCCAGTGCGAGTCGCAGCTGCGGCGGCGAGGAACTGACAAAGTGAAGTCCTGCTCGAGGACCATCACCTACTTTTGAACCACCTCCCCATCGGACCAGCTCAAGCACTTCGCTTGCCCCAGGTACAGTGATTTTGTCGTGCGGACTCTCAAATGGAATTTTTGCCATTTTTATCCAGGATTCAAACTCTGTCTCTAAATAAGTTTTATCCAAGTCACAGAACACGTGGACAGACCTGTCAAAGTAGCTCATTGGCTCGAGCGTGCGCGCGCTCACCAATGCTCTTAATTTATAATCTTTTGAACTAACTTTTAGTAAGCGTCTCAAAAAACTCACGACGGGCATTCCTCTGCAAAAAGCTATCAATATCGTAGCATTTTTCATATGTAATTTGTTTTTGCCCATTCGCAAAGACGGGGGTTTTCCGTATAGCATCTGGACTGTTGCGGCTAAGATCTGCGGGCCTCATCTCGTTGGCCCTCCATTTATGTTTTTTTAAACCGATATGTCCGTAGGGCTCATCCGTGGTGGTGCAATCTTTTAATTTCACAAGGGGAAGTGTGAAAGCGCCGACTGTGACAAAATCATCCATATCCCGATTAATGAGGGTCAAGTACTCCGGACGTTCGATCGCGCGGGATCTTGCTATTAATCTGGTAGCGGCATTATCCCTTTCATTATTACTAGTTGGGATCGTTTCCTTTGTTTATCAAACAAATTCTGATGACAAAGAATTGCGGTCTCGAGTGCGCGATAGTTCAGTTGGTTTAGCTACTTATTTGGCCTTTCCACTTTGGACCTATAACGAAGTTGACATAAAATCCATCATCAACCGCTACGCCTCAAGCGAGGACATCACTGGGATCTTGCTAACTGATGACTCGGGCCAAATAGTGGTCAATTTCAGCAAAAAAAATCAGGATAAAGACATCACAATTACCAGAGAGGTCATATACAAACAAAAAAAAATCGGTCGTCTAAAAGTTTATGCCAGTACAGATCCTCTCTATTTTCGCGCTCTAAGGAATTTTGCGCTGACGCTCATCAGCATTATCTTTGCGATACTCATTGTATCCCTTTTAATTCTTCCCTTACTGAATAAATATCTGGATGAACCCTTGTCACGACTGGTTTCTGGAATTCAAAAAATTGCGTCTGGACAATTTAAAGAGCCCCTACCAGCAGTCCCCCAACTAGAGCTTGCTCGTATTACAGACGAAGTTAATTTCATGGCTGAGAAAATCGCCCTGAGGGAACAACAGATTAAAGAATCCATGCGAGCTTCGACCGTTCTAAAAACTGAAATTGGGATGGCCGAGACCGTCCAAAGGTCGATGACTGCCACTCAGGGCTTTAATACAGCGAGGCGTGTTGCTCAGTACTACCAGCCCATGACAAATCTTTCTGGCGACTGGATGACCGTGTTTGAATGTGATCAGGGGAAAACCATTTATGCTTTAGTCGGTGATGTTACGGGCCACGGTATCCCACAGGGGCTTGTGACAATGGCCGCCTTTGGCGCAATCCAAACACTCAAGCCACTGGTTCAGCAAAATAGTAAAAGCTTCTCACCAGCCGCCATTCTGAACATTCTCCGAAGCTCCCTTGTTACAATCCTGCATGAGTGTAAACTGGCAATGACTGTCTCCATTGTTAAGATTGATGTGCATGACCGCACATTGACCATGTCCAGTGCTGGTCATCCACTTCCATTGGCCATCCGACAGCAAGGCAGCCAGGTCGGAGTTTTCCCCATGCCAGCCAAAGGGCAGTCACCGTTGGGATTTGAAATGCTAACCATGTCTGTAGCTGTACCGCCGTTTGTGGACACCGTTCATCGCCTTGAATCAGACGATATTGTTTGTATTTTCAGCGATGGCCTGACTGAGGCAAAAAACAAGTCAAAACTTTCCTTTCAAAAACCATTTCTGAACTTACTTCGAGGCCTTGACCGACGCTATCCTCCTTCAGTCGTGCTCGACCGCGTGCTTAATGCCCTTGAAAAACATATGGAAGATGCTGCGCTGGCCGACGATATTTGCTTGCTTGTCATTGATACCAAGAAAGACAGCTCTTATGATGCTGTGGCTTAAGAATCAACACTCAATCACTTTTCGGATCTTTGCTCTGATTTTTTGCATTGTAATCAATGGATCTGTCAGCTTAGGCCGTCCACTAAAAGTCTATGCGCCTGACTGGCCGCCATTCTACATACAAGACGGTGGAAGCAGTCAAAATAAAGGGATGGCCTGGGATATTCTTGCGACCTGCACGCGATCCATTGCCCCCTCAACAATCTTTGACAACTACCCGATTCGCAGAATGATGAAACTTATGGAAGAGGGTGAAATTGACGTCAATATTATGAGCTACAAGCCAGATCGTGAAAAAATGCTCTCCTATGGTAAGGAAGTCATCTTTGACAACAACTATGTCATCATCGTGGGCAACCATGTAACAAAACCAATTCGTCAGCTTAATGACCTGGACACACTATCGGTAGCTCAACTTGTTGGATTGCGCCCCTCGGACACTTTCAAGGCTTGGTTTGATCGACGCCTTGCAAACAAAGCCGGAAAGGAGACTCTACAACTCAACTCCGAGGAGCAAATTTTGAAAATGCTGGCCAACGGTAGGATTGACGCCACTGTGGCTTCAGAGGCGGAGTTTAAGTGGCGTAGCCAAAGATTAGGACTCACTCACCGCATTCGACACACAAAGTTACTCATTCAAAAACAGCCTTACTTTTTTGTTATGGCCAAACAAAGCCCCATCTTCAGAGCAAACCCAGTAACCCTTCAGCGGATGGATCATTGTGTTCGAAATCTGAAAAAATCAGGTATCTGGGCTGAGATGAAAAATCGCTACCAACTCTGATTCACCTTACAGGCGCCTGTATTCATTGATTTTTTTTATTTTATATGTTCATTCTTTGAAAAACCGGGGATTGTCGGGTAGACTTGTGCCCTAGGCATCGTTAACAACATCATTATTTAGTCCAAATCGCAATTGGCTAGGAGTTTGTGTCTCATGGAAGGGAACAAAACGAGAACCTGTGGCTACTGTGAAACTGAGCGGGTCTGGAACTGGAACGGTCAGAAGATGAAAGACGGCTCAAAGGTTTACACCGACGAGCGCGGCCATCGCTGGGCTGGTCGACGCTGTCCCGTCTGTGAAAAAAGTCGCGTCGCAGCAGCAGTCCGACACGATAGCTTTGATCGTGAAATGATTTTTCAGCAGCTTGTGGACAAGGGTTTTAGAGTCAAATCTAAGACGCACCCTGTTACCGTTGAGAAGGACGGACAAACCTACCAGGTGGGTATCCGCAGAGCACGAACCGTAGACGGTTCCATTCTGATCGAATCTCCCGCCGACGTCCGAGATGATATCGTTGCCCTCGTATTTGAATCCGTCAGGCTTTGTACGCCGGAACAGATCAAAGGCGTTAATGTTTTTGTCCCACCAATTGACCAGACCAAGTCGGTTGGCGCGCCCAATTTGGGACACACAATGGATCATCGCCCTGGAGCGGACGCGTTCTAGAGTATACTGTCTTTGCCCGCAAGAGAGGTCTCAGGCCAATCCAACATAAAGTGGATTCCGCGGGACTCCTTGCGAGACATTGCGCATTTGATTGTTAGCCACGCAACAGCGGCCAAATTCCGTACTTCCAAAACATCATTCGAAACCCGATTTCTCCACCAGTAGTCGTCAATCTCCTGTCGGATATTTTCAACTCTCGCCAAAGCCCTTTTTAAACGATGTTCACTTCGTACGATGCCAACGTAATTCCACATGACACGGCGGATCTCGTCCCATGCGTGTGAAAGAACCACCTGCTCATCCGGCCCAGGGGGATCACCATTGGCCCACTCCGGGGTCACAATACTCTTTAGCTCATTATCATCTCGAGCCATCGCATCACGTGCGGCACGATCTGCGAATACCAGGGCCTCCAATAAACTATTGGAGGCAAGGCGGTTAGCGCCATGCAGACCTGTACAAGCAACTTCACCAATGGCATACAATCGCGAGACGTTAGTTCGTCCGTTAATATCGGTGACAAGTCCTCCACAGCTGTAGTGAGCAGCTGGAACGACTGGTATCATCTCAGACGTGATATCAATCCCAAAGCGCAAACATGTATCGTAAATATTTGGGAAAAGAGCTTTGATCCGCTCACTACCCAGATGGCGAACATCAAGCCAGACGTGCGCCTCTCCGGAACGCTTTAGCTCCGTATCGATCGCGCGCGCCACGATATCACGCGGAGCAAGCGACTTCAGTGGATGATAGCTCTCCATAAAGGTTTCGCCCTGGAGATTTTTCAGCACCCCACCCTCGCCTCGCACAGCCTCGGATATCAGGAAGTTTTTTGCCCGGTGATGATATAAGCATGTTGGGTGAAACTGCATAAACTCTAAATTGGCGACACGACAACCTGCTCGCCAACCGATCGCTAATCCGTCACCAGTGGCACTGTCTGGATTAGATGTATAGAGATAGAGTTTCCCATGGCCACCGGTACAAAGGAAAGTTAAGGGACTTAAAATCTTAACGACCCGCGAAGTAGCGCGGTTAAAAAACCATGCTCCTATGCAGCTGTTTTCCGCGAAATCTGGAGCTACCTTATCGGTGGTTAACAAATCAATAGCTGTATGTTCTTCCAGAACCTGAATATTTCGATTGGACCGCACTTGGGATATGAGTGCCTCAGCGACAACGCGGCCGGTGATGTCTTTTGAGCGCAAGACACGCCGATGACTGTGCCCGCCCTCTTGGGCTAGAGAGTAGGCACCACTTCGATCAACATCAAATCTGGCGCCAATTTCGGCTAGCTCTTGGACCAGCCTCGGCCCCTCAGTGACCACCAACCTCACCACTGACTCTCGGCAAAGTCCGGCGCCGGCAACCAGCGTATCGCTGACATGATTTTCAACACTATCAGCAGGATCTAACACGGACGCAATGCCTCCTTGGGCGTACCATGTATTACTTTCTTCAAGTTTACTTTTAACCACCACTGTGACCTTGCCGCGTGCAGCCAATTTTAGGGCCAGCGACAAACCTGCAATGCCACCACCAATCACCAAGTAGTCAGAGTTTACATCCTGTTGCCTATTCATTTGCGTCCTTTTTGGGCATTTTACCCCCCCACGAAAAGGGGGAGTGACGATGGGCCAATTTACTGGCCACGCCCCCATTGCCGTGTACTTGCACAGATGCTCTAATTAGGCTACTTTTTCAATGCCAAAGTAGAGCTAGCGGCCCCTGAAATGGTGGCTGGCAACAGTCAGCGGTATTCAACTCACCCTATCTTCAGGACAAAAACCCATGCCAGCGGCACAATCAAAGGTTCCTTGGCTCAAAAATTTGCCCAATCAGCTGACCATGGCACGCATTGTTGCCGTTCCCCTCTTGCTACTCGTCTACCCCTTAGAATTCGAAACGACCAAAGTTATCTGTGCCCTGGTCTTCGCACTAGCCGGCATCACCGATATTTTAGATGGTTATTTTGCCCGTCGTTACAACCAAGAAAGTCGCATCGGCGCTCTTTTGGACCCAGTTGCTGATAAGATGCTGGCAGCTGCCTGCTTAATTCTACTGGCTGACTCAAATGCTCTGCCTGCCTGGATTTGCGGATTCTTACTTTGTCGCGACATCGCTGTGACCGGAATGCGCTTGGTCGCTCTCGAAGATGGATTTTCCATACCTGTTAGTAATCTAGGTAAGGTTAAGACGATTGTCCAAGATATCGGTATTTTTTGTCTTTTGATTGGACCTGACATATTCGAAATCCCATTTCGAAAAATTGGTATGGTTGCCATCTGGATCGCCTTGGTGGTTAGTCTTTACTCGGGCTACCTTTATCTGGAAGACTTCCTTGAAGCTTCGGCAACTTCAAGCAAAAAACCCGAATACTGAAGACCGCTTACGCCTATTTTAAAAACCCGCTCAAACCCTCTTAAAAACTCAATTCACTCAGTATTTTCAGCTGCATACCGATATCTACCGTAGATTTGTCTACGCGGAGAGAGACTTTGGATAGCGGATATTGCACGCTTTACATTGTTACACCCGATGCTAATGCAGCTGTTTTGAAACGACTGCGAGGGCTAGGCGTTGCCATGGGCGTAAACGTCATCCCCGTGAGTCATAGCTCGGAACTCCCCTCAAACCCCGTCAGCGGTGATATTCTTCTCTGTCCCGAGCATCTTTTAAACTCGACCTCAGCAGTTCACCGCTGGCCCAACGTTTTCATAGCTTCCAGTAAGCTAAAATCAGACCAAAGAACCGATTTTAATACCATCAGCTGCCTTGGTCGCGATGATCAACCGGTTGATTGGCTTCAAATCACCACATCCATGATAAAAAATGTCATTAAAAAAACGCGGCCAACGACCTGGTTTGCAATCCAGCACGCCATCTCGTCCAAAATTTCTACGCCCTCAACAGAGTTCGCCATCTGGGCGGCACCTTATAAAAACCTATCTGCGATAAAACTTGATCGGGTCATCAAAACTTTAAGGTCGTTGGAGCGACCTTTAATCGCCCCTAAATTCCCTCCATTCACCATAAATATAGGTGTGGAACCCAGCACCTTACACCTGGAGCTGCGCATCGACGACAATCGCTCCTTTGAAATTGAAAAAATCACCCGTTTATTTGACAGCTTAGAATTTTGTCAAGAAACCACTGTTAGCCACCACGATGGACTCATGATCAGGGTTGCGATCAGCCTCGGCTCTGCCAAGGTTAGTCGTATCCATGCATGTATGGTGAAAGCAGTAAAAACCGCACTCGACGACACTTCCCGCCGGGAGGTTTCGTGAATAAAAAAATAAAATCAGTTTTAAAATTTCACGGTGCCAGGGGGTCGCGACCTGTCCATTCCATTTCGACTATTGCCTACGGCGGCAATACCACTTGTCTTGAAATCGATAGTGGCCATGACTTCTTCTTGGTGATCGACTCGGGAACTGGACTTTCCCACCTGCAGAAAAGTATCCAGCGAAGCCCCCATCGAAAAAAAATACATATTTTAGTGACCCACACACACTGGGATCACATTATCTCACTACCGTTTCTCCCCCAATTTATGGATCCAGATTTTGAAATATCTATCCACGCTCCGGATGTCGGTGACAAACCTTTCAGCGAACTTTTCCAACTCATGGTCAAGCACGGCAGGTTACCGATTAATTGGACGCAAACTAAATGCAAACTTAATTTCTACAGAGTTGAACCTAACGCGACTTTTCTGATAGAGAGCAAAGTCAAAGTCTCGACCTTTCAGGTAAATCATCAACACATTACACTTGCATACAAGATTGGTCTCGCAGACAGCAGTATTGCTATCGTTACTGACACAGCCACTTTAAACCCGAAAAATATCCTAGGCCAGGGCATGGCAAGTCGGGCCGCCAAAATTGGCGAGGAAAAATTTGCGCAGGAATATGATGCGAATTTGATAAAATTCCTAAAAGGAGTCGACGCTGTCGTTTTCGATACACATTTCAACGAGCAGAACTTACGGGTTGATTGGGGGCACGCAACCCCACAATTGGCCTTGGATTATTGTGCAAAAGCTGGAGTAAAAAAACTTTTCATGTTCCATCACGCTCCCGAGGATGACGATCACGCCGTAGCATCAAAACAAGACTTGGCCTGCCATCATCCGATTACGTTGCGCCATAAAATTGAAGTTATTAATGCGCGAGAGGAGGACGAATGGACCATCCGATCCGCATAAAATTTCACGGCGTGCGAGCCATTCATCCAGCGCCATCAAAGGAGAATCAAACCACGGGCGGAAACACCAGCTGCCTTGAGATTATTGACGGCCACTCCCTACTA
>JBIJBX010000044.1:0-14847 GCA_044344995.1 Oligoflexales bacterium
AATGGCGTTGAAAAACCAGATCCAAGAGACGCACGACATGGTGCCGTCGACGTCATAGTCCGCATAAAGTGCAATTCGTTTGTTCTGTTCGATGGCGGAGGATACGGTGTCTAGAACTTCGAGCAGGCCGTGATCGCCGTAGTCGAGTCGGTCAACCGCAGTGAATTCTCGTGCCGCCTTCACGATGTTCGCAACGTCATTCAGTGACGCCGGCATTTGGCGATGGTGGGGAATCCAATGTTTAAAGCGATGTCCTGCGGTCATACGGCAGTTATAGATGCTCTGAGTCCTGACTGCAAAGGCAAGTCCTCGTTCAACTTGTTTTTGGTCAAAAAATGGCCACAAGCTGGCTGACTTAATTGTGCCTGGAATCAATTCCATCCCTAAAAATAGGCCCTTAGGCGCAGCCGTGGGAATCAAGGCTAAGCGAATGATTTAAATGTGATATCTGTCTTCAGGCACAATTAAGTCGACCAGTTTATAGGGTTTTTCACTGGATTCTCGGCCGTTTAAATGCTATCTCGACAGGACATAAAATTCTGGGGGTTTTCATGCTAAAGTTCCTGATATTACTAGCAATGTTTCAATCTGCACAGGCGATGGCGTTTCCAATGACTTCAGCCAAACCCAATGTAGAGGATCTAAACGGCCTCTTGGCTGAACAATATGATTTCGAAGGTATTGTGCAGCTCAGCAATTGTTCCGGCTCTTTGGTGCGCTTTGAAAATTCCCGGGCCACAGACGCAGCGCTCATCATGACTAACGGTCACTGCGTACCAGTCAATGGCGGTTTTCTGCAACCTAACGCTTTTATTTCGAATCAGTCAGTTAGCCGACAGTTTTCACTGCTATCGAGGGATGGACAATCGCGGATCGGCACCGTGACGTCAAATAAACTCATCTATGCCACCATGACGGGTACTGACTTGGCATTGTATCAATTGACAGAATCCTATGAGCAGATCAGCTCAAAATATTCGGTGGATGCCTTAACTTTGACGGCGGATCGTCCGGCCGAGGGCACACAAATTGAAATCATTTCCGGCTATTGGCGGAGAGGCTATGAGTGCTCACTCGACGGATTTGTCTATGAATTGCGCGAAGGTGGTTACACATTTACTGATTCAATTCGTTATGAAGTGAAAGGTGGATGTAAAACTATTCACGGGACGTCTGGATCGCCGATCATTGCTGCTGGGACTCGTTTGGCCATAGGCGTCAATAACACCGGAAGTGATGATGGTGAACGTTGTACGATGAATAATCCGTGTGAAGTTGACGAGCAAGGTGGTGTCCTTGCGGAAAAAGGTCGTTCCTACGGACAACAGACTCACCAATTGTATTCCTGCCTCAACATCAACAATCAAATTGATCTTGAGATGGAAGGTTGCAAGCTTTTCAAGAAATAGCATTTAGCTTGGAGATAATAGTTCATGGGTGCGCAATGGAAGCACGCTGGAAAGATGGATGCCGCTAATCGCAAGGGCAAATTAGTCGGCAAACTCGTTAAAGAAATCATGGTGGCTACAAAGATGGGCGGGCCAGATCCCACTGCTAACGCCAGGCTGCGCGCAGCGCTTGAGGATGCTCGGAAGAATTCCGTGACTAAGGACGCGATCGAGCGCGCGATTAAACGGGGTTCTGGGCAGACTGACGACGGTGTGACTTTTTCAACACTGACGTACGAAGGTTTCGCGCCGCACCAAGTACCTGTGATTGTCGAGTGTTTGACGGAGAATAACAATCGGACCGCAGGTGAAATCCGGGTTCTTTTTCGCAAGGGTCAACTAGGCAACAGCGGAGCTGTGGCGTGGATGTTTGACCGCGTGGGAATCGTCGAGGCAACTATTCCAAAGTCCAATATTGATATTGAAGAAGCTGCGATCGAGGCGGGGGCGCAAAACGTTGAAGCCATGGATACCGAGGATGTGCCTGAAGGTAATACTGGCGCGGTGTTCTATGCCGAACCAAGTGATCTCGACGCTGTTAACAAAGCCTTGACTGAAAGAAGCTGGGCCATATCGAAGGCCGAGCTGGGATATGTTGCCAAGAATATGATTGATCTCGCTCCTGATGCACGCAAGGAAGTCGAACAGTTTCTCGGGGACATCAATGATTATGACGATGTTCACCGGGTTTATACGGCTATTCGTTAGTCAATCCAATAGTCAACAGATTGCCCAGAATTTTGTGGCGCCCAAAACAGCCGCGATCATCCTCAGCCGCGTATACTTTTATTGTTAAAGGGTCTTCGCAAAGACTTAGCAATAGACTTGCACACATTCTGCACGGTTTTAACGAACAGACTAGCACGGCGCCTTTGGGGATTTTGGTCCGATATTCAATCGCGTAGTTTACCAGCAGGTTAACCTCAGCGTGCATCATTTGATTGCTGTGGTTCGTGTTTCTTGCGGCCATGAGTAGCCTACCACTATTGTCCAGTAAAATAGCTGCCACATGACGATCGCGATTGACTCGATGCAGAGTAGCTTGGCTTGACTCGAGGCTTTTTGAAGTTTGGAAAGCCATGTGCAGAGCTTCGGCAATCCCCCAAAATGACTTCTCAGAATCTCTCAGGAAACGTGCCTCAGGAGTCGTTGTTATTCGGCGTCCGATTTGAATCAAACGTTTTGCTTTAGATCGGTCGCTTTCGAAAGATTGCTTTTCATCATATCGCTTCGCACACACCTTGATGAGATTTTTCTCCCACTCAGAAAGTTCATAGTTTGTAAGAATGGTGTTTCTGAGGTGTCGAAATCGCTCAACACCGAACTCACAATTGATGCCGTTAATGAGTTGTACAACCGGAGTTTCAAATAAATTAATCAGTTCCAGGTTAGCGTCGGACGTGCTGATTGGCTCGGCGAAAATAATGATGCCGCCAGGACTGTGCAGCCAAGCGCACCTCGTTTTTTTTTCAGAGGTTCCATTCGCGTACATTGTCTTCATGAGAATGCGGTAAGATTTTCGGAGAAATTTAGTTGTCGCAGCACGGTTTGATTTCCTTGAAAAAACGATTAAAAAAAACCGCAATTACACGGGTATATGCGTTCGATATTCGTTTTTTTTCGGCAAAAACTCATTAGTTTTTTTGATCTTAACCAAGGAATTTTTGAAATAAGCGCAATGCATGAAACAATTAAAAGACAAAATCACAGGTAGCAAAAAAACTGAGGAAGGAGAAATCCATGGCATTACGTGGCGGATTCGTTTTGGCAGCACCGATGTTGTGTCTGATGGGCTTGATTGGCTGCGGAGCTAGGGACGAGGTCTCATCTCTGAAGTTTAGACCTTATGATCCAAACGCGAAAAATGTGTTTCTCGTGATGGGGGCGCCTAACGGTTTAGCCGGCGTGCCGACCGATATTAGGGAGATGTCCGCTGTTCTGGGTGACGCGAGCAACGGCTACAACTGGAGTGTGATTTCAAATGGCAACGCGCCTAAAAAATACATTTTGGACCAACTAACTGCTCAAGCAGCAGCCGTAGGCGAAAATGGTACGCTCGGGTTGTATGTCAGTGGACATGGAAGTCGTGATGGGAAGTTTATGACAGCTGATGGCATGCTTGGCTACGGTGAAGTGGCCAAAGCCATCTCCAGTGGTCGCGCTCAACCATTGCGTCGTCTCATGTCATTCAATGATTCTTGTTATTCTGGTCACTGGGTTGACGGTAACGGCTCTCTTCCAGTTGATATGACTACTTTGAATGAGCCAGCAGAGTTTTTTGCTGACCCAACACCTGAAGAAGCACAAGCCCTCGCTGAAAATCAGGCTCAGATCATGTCGGATGAGATCCTAAGTGCGAACGATAAATCTAAAGGCGATAAGATTGAGCAGTTTTTGACATTTGCCGCGTCAAAAAAGTCCCAAACAAGTTTAGATACCGGTCGTTCAAAAGGTGGCGCATTCACCTGGGCTTTACGTCAGACGTTTGGTTCTCTAAAGAAAGACAACCGTCAGGCCACCATGGGTGATTTTGTTAAAAAGACAGTCGACAAAACCTGGCAGGACACGAGACATCACTTGCCGGTTTATAAAGCTATTCCTATCACGATGCTTGAGGAGAAGGTTTTTGAGTTTGCGGACTAATTTCTTGATTGGTTCAGGCGTTCCCAGACAGTGAATGTAAATGGAAGCGGGGCATCTAGGTGGGCCTCGCTTTTTATTTGTCCAAATTCTTCGATCGAAAGCTCAGGATAAAGGGTGTCACCATCGATTGTCTTATGGATGACGGTCAAATAGACGCGGTCAATGAGTGGCAAGGTTTGGCGATAAATTTCTCCGCCACCGACAATGAAGCATTCGTCGCCCCATTGAGTACGAAGGTCTTTACAGGTTTGAATAGCATCGTCGACTGATTGGCATTGGATCACGCCATCCGGTAGACGCAGATGGTCAGTACGACTGACAACTATACTTAATCGTCCTGGTAGGGGTCGTCCGATTGAATCCCAGGTTTTTCGACCCATGATCATGGCGTGTCCCATGGTCGTTTTCTTGAAAAACTTAAAGTCTTCCGGTATGTGCCATGGCATGCCACCATCACGGCCGATAACTCGATTTTCTGACATGGCGACGATATGGCTGATGATCATAATGGGGCTCAGATAGCGACCGGTGCCTTGATGGCAGGATGCGGGTCATAGCCGACCAGTTCAAAGTCATCATATTTGAAGGCGAAAAGATCTCTTACTTCTGGATTGATTTTCATTGTTGGCAGTGGACGCGGGTCACGCTTCAGCTGGGTGAGAGTCTGCTCCATGTGATTGGAGTAAAGGTGCGCATCTCCAAGAGTGTGGACAAAATCTCCAAGCTTCAAGCCGGTGACTTGGGCCACCATCATCGTCAGTAATGCATAGCTTGCGATATTAAACGGAACCCCAAGAAAAACATCAGCGCTTCTCTGGTAAAGTTGGCAAGACAGCTTTCCTTCGGCCACATAGAATTGGAAAAAAGCGTGACAAGGGGGGAGGGCCATCTGTTCTATCTCCCCGGGGTTGTAAGCAACAACTATGTGTCGGCGTGAGTCAGGATTCGTCCGGATTTGCTGCACAACTTGGGATATTTGATCTAAGGTCGTGCCATCGGGTCTCATCCATGTGCGCCACTGCGCGCCGTAAACCCGTCCAAGGTTACCGTTTGCATCAGCCCACTCGTCCCAAATTGATACACCATTGTCCTTCAGATACTTCGTGTTGGTATCTCCGGCCAAGAACCATAGGAGTTCATGAATAATAGATTTCAAGTGACACTTTTTTGTCGTGACCAGCGGAAATCCATGGTTCAAATCAAAACGCATTTGATGACCAAAAACGCTCTTGGTCCCCGTTCCAGTGCGATCGGACTTCTCAACGCCCTCTTCAAGTATGCGGCTTAATAGATTGTGGTATTGAAGCATGATCTGGCACCTTTCTCCTATGCGACGGTGTCATCCAACTTCGGGTAATAGTTTGTTGGTGTCCGCCCACGCGTAAATTATCGCTAGCTGATTGGCATCTTATCTAATTTTACAGACCAATCTAGCCATTATTTAGGGGGTGCCAAGTATCAAAAAAACATATTAATTACGGAATGTTATGGGGATCCAAGTAAGCCTCTTAAAGGCGGCCCATGGTCGCAGGGCCCCGTGATTCGTTTAGGGTAGGTTTTTTTGAGGACTTGCACCGCTCAAAAATGCTGGCAAACGCCTCGCCGAGGTCTGCTATTTCTCCGGTGTGTTGTCCCGCCAGCGCGGTGTTATCGGATCTTAGGCAGACTTCATAAAAGGTTAAACGTGGACCTGCGGAAGCTGAAATCAAATTATCGGGCAAAAATGTATGTTGTGTATCTCTCATGGTGTCTCCTTTGGGAAATTGGTTAGCACTCTCAAGTAAGCACGTTGTGTGCCAAATTAAATTAATGTTTCTTATGTTTTGCTATCTACGGACAGCATTCTGGTTACTCTGAAGGGATTTGACACTGAATAAAATCATAAATCTCCTGAATCTCTTCTTGAAGATTGAGTGTTAGATGTCGCAAGTGCTCGTAATTGATCTCCGCACTAGTTTCGGAGCATGCAGTCTCAATTTGTTGGCAGAGCTCAGCGCAACCTTTTGCGCCGAACATGGCGCAAGATCCCTTGAGCGCATGTGCGATTTCTAAGATTTTCAATGTATCTTTGTCTTCAATCGCGCGAAAAATCGCGGCAATCCTGTCATCGCTATTGCTACAAAAGCTCTGAGTTACTTGCTCGAGTTGACCAGCGGCCTGCAAGACGCGTCGCATATTGTCGTAAACATTGCGATCAATGTTTGGCATGTTCGGCCTCGCGTCCTAAATCAATATCAAGTCTTTTCGCCATACGGTAGATATTCGCGCGATAGATTCCCGACATTCTTGCGGCTTCAGATAGGTTGCCATGGGCTGCATGTAAAAGGTCAGTCAGGAACGAACGTTCAAATTCGTCCATTGTAGTTTTGTAATGGTAAGTTTTTGGGTGCGATTTGGCAGTTTTATCAGAGGTTAGTATATTTGCGGCCTGCGGGAGCATAAGATCAATGGAGAGATGATCGCCAGTACCAAGAACGACCGCCCTTTCGACGGCGTTTTGCAATTCACGAATATTACCGGGCCAATGGTATTGGGAAAGGATATGCAACTCGTTTTCTCGTGGGATTTTTAAATGTTTTCCACACTTTCGGTTGTAAAGATCCAGAAAGTGCTCGACGAGTGTTGGGATGTCTTCCAGTCGATCCCTTAAGCTCGGGGCTTTTAGGGTGATGACGGCTATTCGGTAGTAAAGGTCTTCTCGGAATTTTTGCTCATTCATCATTTGTAGTAAATTGCGATTGGTCGCGCATACAATCCGTGATCGTAGTTTTACCGTTTGAGTTCCGCCAAGAGGAGTGAATTCGCATTCTTGAATGACTCTCAAAAGTTTGGCCTGGAGTGATGGTTGTAGTTCGCCAATTTCATCCAGAAAAATCGTCCCGCCGGAAGCCGTATCAAGGACGCCGCGCCGATCTTGCTTGGCATCGGTAAAGGCTCCACGCTTGACTCCAAAGAGCTCGCTTTCCAGTAGCTGTTCAGGGATGGCGCTACAGTTGATGGCGACAAATGGTCCGGACGCCCCAGAGGCGCGGTGGATGCCTTGAGCGATTAGCTCTTTGCCTGTGCCCGATTCGCCGTTTATGAGAACCGTGCTCTGAGTTGGTCCAACTTGCATAATCAACTTTGCCAGATCTAGAAGAGCTTTACTTCGTCCCTTCATCCCACAATCGTCTAAAAATGTTTCAACTTGGTCATGCGTTGAGGTATCGGCGAACAGAGCCCTTATTTTTGGCGTTAAAGAATCGATGGGATCTGATTTTAGGAAAAATCCAGCCGCACCATTGCGAACGGCTTCGACCGCCTTGTCAATGCTGCCGAAAGCGGTCATGACCATGATTTTTGCTGAAGAATATCTTGTGATATCACGAATTTTTGAAACGGCGTCAATCGGCCCAAGTCGCATATCTAGCAGAATGAGATCGATGGGCTTTTGATCAAAAAAATCTCTGGAAGGTATAGCGCTCAGGGGAATTGGCTCAAAGCCAATGGTTTTCAAAGCGGCTGAGTATATAATACGTGACTCTTCAGTATCATCAATAACCAGTGCAATACGGCGATTTCGGACTACGTGCATGAAAGTTTTTCCTCTTATAAAATCTTGATCCCAGTTCGACCTGTGCATCAGTTTGACACGTTTCTTAACAAAAGTTCCGGCGGTTGTGCTGGTCTTATACAACGTACCAAGCGCGGTCAATGCGCTTAACTCAAGATGCTTCACAATGTGTTTACAAGTAGTAGCCAATCGATACGATTTGCTTATTATCGGTCATTTTGAATAAGGCACGCTTATACGCGCGAATTTTTATTTTTTTCGAAAACAAGGAGGATTCCCGTCAGCAGGAAGAAGACGCCAACTCCCGGTCCAAAAAGCCACGCAATCTTGAAGAGGACCGCCGATTCTGGCGCGGATGTCGGCGTGTAACCACTGATAGCGAGTAATTTCCCCCCAAAGGCGATAGCGATGCCTCTCGCCGCTTTTGCCATAAACTTCCAAAGACCAAAAACAACTCCCAAAGTTCCGGCTTCGATCTTTTGATCTTCCGCGGTATCGACCAACAAAGATTCAAGGAGGCCCGAGGACCCAAGCAAAAAACCTCCCACCACGGCCATCAAGTACGGACCGTTTAATTGTCCTGCGGGGAACATGGGGTAAGCGATGCTACCGATGATGCCGAGGGCCGCCGTCCCATAGCCTATTAATTTAGTTTTTGAGACGCGCTTAGCGGCAGAAACCCAGAAAGGTATGGTGGCACACAAGGTGAGAACAAAAACAATTAGGATTTTTCCAACTGCCTGCTCATCCAATGCGAGTGTGAATCGGTAATAATACATGGCCAAAACACTATTTAGACCCTGAGCAAACGTCGCGATAAAAAAAGCAAGCATCAGTTTACCAACCTTCCCGCGCAGGAGGTCTCTTATTTTTACACTATTTTCTGGATTTATTGTTGTGGGGTCTACGCTGCGTTCGCGACATGAAAACAAAGTTACCGCTGTGGCAAAGAGGCAGATCACGGCAATGATAACGGAAAAAGTTAATTCTGGACGGGCTAATTTTATGCCGGATGCATTCAGAACTGCTGGAACGAGAATTCCCACAAGAAAGCCAAATAGTGTCATTGCGGCGCGCCATGCGTAGATGGCAGTGCGATTTTGTGTCGCATCACCCTGGAGCTCATTTCCGAGCGCCAAGTGCGGTACCGACACCATACTCATAGCGGTGTTTAATAAGATATTAAGAAGTGTCACTTCCCAGAAAATAGCCCAAGGGTGGTTTGGGTTGTCGAGGGGTGTTAGGAAAAAAATAAACACAAAAGCTAACGCAAGTATTGGCGTTCCTGCGAAGATCCAAGGAAGCCGGCGCCCCCACTTTGTTCGAGTCTTGTCGGAGATTTTACCCATGATGGGGTCGGCAAAGGCATCCCACAAAATACCAATGCTCACGGCGTAGCCGGCCAAATCAGCGCTTAAGCCTATGGTGCTGGTCAAATAGATAAGTAGATAAAGCCGCAAGAAACTTTCGATGGCGCTAACGCCAAGCTCGGCAAAACCGTAGCCTACGTGTGTCAAAATTTTTTGGGCGCCTTGGGTCATTCGAATTTTTTTGTGAAGGTTTTAGCCAAGTTTCAATGCATTGAAAATCCAAACGGAGGCTGCACAAGCGAGAGATAAAACAACCCAAAATCGCAAATTTGGGAGGAATGCTGGTGTTGTTCTTAGATAGTCTTCATATCCAGGTTTTGTTTTGGTCAGATTTTTTTCGAGAAGGTCCACACCGCTGACTTTTTTGATGAAAAGTGTCATCGCGAGTGGACCGATCAACGTCAATGACGCTGCGACACCATAAGGTATTACAAAACAGCCCAGTCCCCACCACTGCAGTGCATCGCCAAAATAGTTTGGGTGTCTGGTGATCGACCAGAGTCCTTCACGCAGTAGCTTGCCCTTGTTGGCTGGATTGCGTTTAAAGGCAGTGAGTTGCCAGTCACCGCCGGCCTCGAAAATAAATCCTGTAAGCCATACAACCAAGCCCACAATGCTGAGGTTGGTCAAATTACCAACCTCAGGGTTGGACATGACGAAGATCACGGGCGCAGCCACGATGAGCATGAGTAGTCCCTGTAGGGTGAAGACGCTTAAAAAGCTGTACCACCAAAAACGCGCTCCATGATGATTGCGCATTTCCACATACCGGTAGTCTTCGCCATGGCCTTGATTGCGAAAATGAATGTAAAGGCTGAGTCTAAGCCCCCAGATTGTGACCAGTGCTAAAACACTATATCGGACCGGTGAGATCGCCTCGGCTGGTACCAGAAGGTGTAGGACCCAAGCGATCAGTACAAAGCCTGCGCCCCAAAAACGGTCAACGATACTTGCATCTCTTGTCACAAGGCTAAAGGCCCATAGCCCCACCATCATGGCAAAAACAGCCACACTTGAGAGTTTGTAGGCTTCAACGATTTCCATCCAGGACTCCGTATTTTAAGGCTTAAAAAGTGTGCAAGTGGCCAAGAGTGTTATCAGTTTAAAGCATGTCATACGGTGGGACCAGAGGTTTGTCACAAAAATCAGTGGTTTTCAGCAAATAGTATTTCCCCATCGCGGATTCGGACTTTAAACTAACGGATCTGGTATTTTTGGCGCAACGACGGGTAGGAAGTATGGCAAAGATCGCAATTATTGGTGGCGGGATCTCTGGAATGACCTCGGCATGGTTATTATCTGGCCGTCACGATGTGACCCTATTTGAGGCCAATGATTATTTGGGAGGACACACTCACACCCACGCCCTTGAGGCGGATGGCCGACGATGGTTGGTGGATTCAGGATTTATCGTCTTCAACGATAAAACTTATCCGAACTTCAGACGACTTCTGGATATTTTGGAAGTTAAGGCGCGACCAACTACCATGTCTTTTAGCGTGAAGTGTGTCGCTGACGACCTTGAGTACAATGGTACTTCAATAAACTCTTTATTTGCGCAACGTAGGAATATTCTCAGACCAAAGTTTTGGCGCATGATCAAGGGAATCATGGCTTTCAATGAAGAGTGCAAACGGCTTTTGCGATTTGATCCGACCGATGAAACTCTGGGTGACTTTTTGACGCGAATGAGATTTCCAAGTGAGCTGGCCACTTATTACATAAAGCCGATGGCTGCCGCGGTTTGGTCCTGTGGAACCGCGCGTATTGATGCGATGCCCATACATTTTTTGGCAAGATTTTTTGAAAATCATGGCTTTTTAAACATTGATGACCGCCCCCAGTGGTTCACTGTCATGGGCGGCTCCCAAACTTATGCGCAAAAAATTGCGGCAAGACTTGGGTCCTCTTTGCGTCTAGCGGCTCCTGTCGTCGGAGTTTCAAGACAATCATCCGGCGTGCTTGTTGAGACTAAAGATGGACGATCAACTGTCTTTGATGAAGTTATATTTGCATGTCATAGTGACGAGGCCCTAGGCGTTTTGAAAGATCCATCGCAGCAAGAGTCGGCTGTGTTGGGTGATATTGCCTACGGTGAGAACAAAATTGTCATGCACACAGATACCAGGCTGATGCCCAAGCGCAAACTAGCCTGGGCAGCTTGGAACTATAATTTGTTCGATCAAGCTACTGACGAAGTCGCGGTTACATACAACATGAATATTTTGCAGGGACTACCCTGTCAGACCCAATTTTTAGTTAGCCTAAACTGCGAAAAACATGTCGATCCGTCAAAGATTATTAAAAGAATCAGCTATTCCCACCCAGTTTATACCACGCGCACTGTTGCCGCTCAGGCAAAGCATGGAAATATTTCTGGGGTCAATCGCACGCATTACTGCGGAGCTTATTGGGGTAATGGTTTCCATGAAGATGGTGTGGTCAGTGCCATTCGTGTCGCGAAAATGATCGACCCAAGCTCGGAGCTTTGACCTGATGTCAACAAATGGCGAATCCATTTTTACCAATGCGATCTACTCGGGCAAGATCCGCCATGAGCGTTATGTAGATGCAAAGCACCGTTTTGACTACCGGATGTTTTGCCTGTGGCTCAATGTTTCTGAAGTGGATCAACCATCACAGAGATGGTCGGGTATTGGGCGAGGGGTGTTTGGAGTTGTCACTGTCAGAGCTCAAGACTATATGGCAGCACGTGCTGAAAAAACTTTAAACGACCGTCTTAAAGCAGAGATTCAGGATAAAACAGGTCGGGTTTGGGAGGGTGAAGCCTATCTCCTTGCTCAACCGCGTTACTTCGGTTTTGTTATGAACCCTCTATCTTTATACTACTGCTACGATACGGCAGGGTCCCTGGTTTTTGTGGTCGGAGAAATCACGAATACGCCTTGGGGCGAACGGCACTGCTACGTCTTTTCCATATCGGCCCAAGACGGCCAGAGAGCTGACACGTTTGAACTGGCAAAAGAGTTTCATGTCTCGCCATTTTTACCCATGAACATGCAGTACACTTGGCGATTCACCAAACCGGGAAACCGCCTTGCAGTTGGCATTTGGAACCATAAAGAGGGCCGGCTTGATTTTGAAGCCCACATGACCCTTGAAAGAGCACGCCTCAACCGGTTTAACATGTTGATTAATGTAATAAAAATGCCGTTAATGACGTGGAAAATATGGTTCGGCATTTACATCAATGCTGGTATACTCTACGCGATCAAGCGCGTAACTTTTTATTCTCATCCGAAAAAAAATAATTAAGGATAAGGGAGTGTCTCAAGTGGGTGCGACAATTGATAGAAGTGGTGTTTTGGCATGGGGCGGTGAATGGTTGTCAAAGCCTCTCAGGCTCCTTGTCTTGAAGCAATTGGCCAAAATTAATTATGGCTGTATCACCGTGTCTGAAGGGGCGAGTGTTACGGTTCTCGGAGAAAGACGTGACGGTGAGCCTCACGCGACTCTAAGAGTTGAGCGTCAATGCATTTGGGAGCGCGTGGTATTCGGCGGAACTATTGGTGCGTCCGAATCATACATGGATAAAGATTGGTCCACGGATGACCTTGTTGCTTTGATTCGAATATTTTGTGTTAACCGTGATGTGATGGAGTCCATGGAGGGCGGATTAGCTTGGCTCAAGTGGCCCGCGCTGAAAGTGTGGCACCTTGCGCGACGAGATACAATTGAACAAGCTCGTAAAAATATCTCGGCGCACTACGATCTTGGTAATGAGTTTTTTGACGCATGGCTGGACCCTTCAATGGCTTACAGCTGTGGGATATTCACGAAGGAAGACTCAACCATGCTTGGCGCGTCGTTGCGCAAAATTTACACGTTATGTGAGAAGTTAAAGCTTGGTCCTAATGATCATCTGCTTGAAATCGGCTCTGGCTGGGGTGCCTTAGCGTTTTTTGCTGCAAGTAATTACGGCTGTAAAGTAACAACAGCAACCATCAGCAAAAACCAATTTAATCATGTGCGCGCCGAAGTCAGGCGCCTTAAGCTTGAGCATCTGGTTAATCCGGTTTTCTGTGACTACAGAAAGCTCGAGGGAAAATTCGACAAAATTGTTAGCGTAGAAATGATCGAAGCTGTCGGCCATCATTATTTCGACACCTATTTTGAAAAAGTCAGCAGCCTTCTGAAGCCAGATGGCCTTGCGGCAATTCAGGCGATCACTATTCGCGATCAGGCTTATGACTATGCGATTCGCAATGTTGATTTTATCCAGCGCTATATTTTTCCTGGCAGCAATATTCCATCTGTCACAAGAATGATGGAATCCGTGCGTGACAAGACGGATATGATCCTTTCGGGTTTCGAGGACATGACAGATCACTACTGCCTGACTCTTCGGCAATGGCGTGCGGCATTCTGGCGGGCTGAACCCAAGCTTCGAGCTATGGGGATGAATGATCATGGTCTGCGGATGTGGGACTACTATTTTGCCTATTGTGAGGGGGGATTTGCTGAAAAAGTGATTGGCGTTTGCCAGTTCGTGTTAAGTAAACCCCGATGCAAGTCAAATTTGATTCCAGGAGGACGCCAATGATTTCCGGTATTGATATAGCTGAGCGTGGATTGGCCCCAGATTCGTTGGTTCGAGCTGGCATCAAACGTTTACTCAAAGATCGTCTCAGGGAGTGCCAGGGGAAATCAGGTGAATCTGCTTGGGATCAGGCCCGAGAGTTTTTTGCCGCGATGAATCGAGCGCCTTTAGCCCTGCACACAGCCGATGCTAACGCCCAGCATTATGAGGTTCCGACCGAGTTTTACGATTATTGTTTGGGGCCGCGAAAGAAATACAGCAGCTGTTATTTCAATACTGGTCGAGAAAGTTTGGCTGAGTCGGAAGAAGTGATGCTTGAAAAGACTTGTCAACGAGCTGAGCTCCGCGATGGTCAAGCCATTCTTGAATTAGGGTGTGGATGGGGGAGCTTGTCCCTTTGGATGGCAGAACGTTTTCCCAAGTCAAACATTACGGCGGTGTCAAACAGTCGAACTCAGCGTGAGTATATCGAGAAAAAGGCGGCTGAGAAAGGCATCAGAAACCTCGCGGTGATCACCTGTGATATGAATAACTTTACAACCGACCGGCAATTTGACCGGGTGGTGTCAGTTGAGATGTTTGAGCATATGCGGAACTGGCAGCTGCTGTTTGAGAAGATTTCCACTTGGCTAAAATCCGACGGCAAGCTTTTCTTCCATATATTCGTCCATCGCTTCTACACATATCCTTTTGAGACTGATGGTGATGATAATTGGATGGGTCGGCATTTTTTCACTGGGGGAATCATGCCTGCCTTTGATTTGCCACTCAGATTCCAGGAACACCTAAAAATTGAGTCACAATGGTTGGTTGATGGCCACCACTATGGTCAAACTGCGGAGCTTTGGCTTAAAAATCTCGATGCCAATCGTGCGCGTGCGCTGGAGGTGTTTCGTCGAAATCCTAACCCACGCGGTGACAGTCCCACCGTCATGCTCAATCGTTGGCGGATCTTCTTTATGGCATGTGCGGAATTGTGGAACTATGAACATGGCCGCGAATGGTGTGTTGGCCATTATCTTTTCTCTCGGCGTGGATAGACATGTCAAAAGATAGCGGCATTAAAAGTGTATTGAAGGAAAAACGCTCGTTTAAAGCGTCCTCGCAGTTTTCAAAGAAGGCCCATCTGGGCAGCTTTGCCGCGTATCTCAAACTTTGGAAAAGCTCGATCAAAAGTCCAGAAAAATTCTGGGCCAAATCTGCCAAGGAGCACTTGGAATGGATTCGACCTTTCAAGAAAACTCTGGCTTGGAAAGCGCCTTTCGCTCAATG
>JBIJBX010000208.1:0-4625 GCA_044344995.1 Oligoflexales bacterium
AAAACCAGCCACAACCCCGAGTTATTTTGACTATACCACAGGCGTCGCCCGTCTGCCACCGAAGGTCGTCTAAAACCCTTGCCATAAGCAGATTTCATCGAAAAGTTAACTAGTTGACTTTCGTGCATATTTTAATTGAGAAACTCCCTTGGCCTAGGTAAGGATGAGGGCCGGAAAAAGTCATGTCCTCAGGTTAGAATTTCGGAAAGCGTCAGATGCCGAGTCATCCCCCACAGCCCGCTCTCTTTATCGTCGCAACCCCCATCGGTAACTTGGACGATATGACTCCGCGCGCCATCGCAACCTTAAAGAATGTCGATATCATCGCCGCAGAAGATACCCGCAACACGAGAAAGCTTTTGACTCACTTCAATATTTCGGGCGCTGAGCTCATCAGCTATCACGATCATGTGGAGGATGAGCGAAGTGAAAAGCTTGTGCGTCGTATGATTAAAGAAGGCCTTTCCATTGCGCTGGTCTCAGATGCGGGAACTCCGTGCGTCGCTGATCCTGGGTACCGCCTTGTAAGGCTCGCCAAAGAACATGGCATCAAAGTCCACCCAGTTCCTGGCGCCTCAGCTTTGACGAGTTTGATCTCGGCCTCTGGTTTGCCATCAGACCGTGTCTTGTTTGTTGGTTTTTTGCCGACGAAGGCCTCCGATCTAAGACGGGAGGTTCAAAGCTGGAGCAAGACCAACGCAGCAGTCGTTTACTTTGAGCCAACAAGACGCCTGGAAACATCACTATCTGTGATCGCAGAGATTTACCCCCATGCAGAAGTAGCCATAGGCCGTGAGCTCACAAAACTTTTTGAAGAAATTGAGACCAAACCGGTTTTAGAGGCCATAAGCTGGCTCCAGGGACACAGTGTGCTCAAAGGTGAGGCAGTGGTTATGATCAGCATCGGTGGGGATGGCGGTGAAAATCCTGAAGCCCAGGGAGAAGTGCTTATAGAACAGGCACGCGCTGCAGCGGTCAGGGGCTTTTCGTCTGGAAAAACCCTGAAGGATTTACTAAAGGAGTTAGGTGGACTTGGTTTGCCCAGAACAGAGCTATATCAGCTACTTTTGGCTGTCAAAGAAGAGCTTTCAGACTAGTCCATAATGATTTTTTGAATGACAGATATGGAGGTAAAGTATGAAGGGTTTTGTTGCTAATGTATTGGCATTGTGTGCGCTGACCGTCGCTATTTCCGCCCAACCACTGGCTGCCGCCGAGTTCTCCATGTCAACGCGCGGTGGCAAGGGTTTCACTCTTGAAACGGCCGGGGATCAAGTCACCCAGAAGACCACAGATTTTGTGATCTGCGGGGAGACCGTCGAAACGATCGCAAAAGTAAAGCTTTGGATGCCAGAGCATGGTCATGGCTCATCAGCAGTCCAGCTTGGAGCAACCAGTGAAGGCTGCCGCGTCGTGACCAAAGTTAATTTTACCATGCGCGGTCTTTGGGAAGTTCGATTAGAATTGACCGACGGCGACACTGGTGCGTTTGAACTTGATGTTGAGTAAATCGTTGCCGTTTTTATTTTGAGTTTTAGTTAACCAGGCCGCAAAGGAGAGCTCATGTTAAGGCTAAGAATATGCATTACGGCTCTTATTTTTTTTGGCGTCTTAAGCTGCGGTAAAAACAACGGTACCCCGACTCCTCAGCAAAATGAATCGGTGACAGATGGCCTGATGCTTGCGCCTCGTGATGGTGCGCTGCTTCAGCCGTCGGATTTGCTTCGCTGGCGCTCGGAAGTGAGGTGGGCTGAATCTCCACGTTTTAGTGACGAGCAGATTTTGGCCATGACGGGTGTTGTTTTTATTCGTGCGGTTGATGGAAGCGTTCCTTTAAATGTCACTAATGTTGAACTGATTGCCGACATGCCGCAGCATGGTCACGGAACCGGCAACAATTTGCCGGTCGTTCGTCCAACTGCTGGCGATATGGGGCGTCTGACTTTTGATAATTTGATTTTTACCATGCAGGGGCAGTGGCGCATCCGCATCCTGGCCACCGTTGATGGGCGTAAGGACGTCTGGACGACCTGGGTCGATGTTCGTTAGTTTTAACGTTTGGCGTAGGAGGGCATCATAGTGATTCGGCTGGTAGTCGCAGGCATTGTGATGCTGTTATCCCTAATTAGTCCAAGGGCGTTGGCATGTGCTTCATGCGGCAGTGGTGGAGATGATCCCTTAATTCTCTACCCTTGGGAAAATTTCAAAATCTATGCAGGATTTGCCCGCAGTGAGGGTTTTACGCTTCTCGACACCGCAGGTCGTGAAAGTTTTCAGCTAGCTCCTGACGCGCGTAATACGACGACAATTTCAGTAGGTCATACGTTTTCAAATCGACTTTTCTCTACTCTGACGGCTCCTTACATCGTTAATAAACGAGACTCCTACGAGCGAAGTGGTTGGGGGGACCCCATGATGACGGTTCGCTACACCATTCTAACCCAGGATATTTCAGTTGATTGGCAGCCTCAGATACAGGCCATCGCTGCCGTGCGGTCAGGCAATGCTACAAGTGTTTACGATTACCGCGATCCAGCGATGCTCGATGTCTTTGGTTCGGGCGTTCCTGAGGGAAGGCTTGGTATCGATGTGTGGCATGGCATGTTTGATTGGAAGGCCGGTTTTGCGCAGACCGTTACAGCCCCGCTCGCGGCGCGGCGAAGCCAAATCGGCGAAGTGAAAAACGGCTTAACTTTGCGCTCCACCTTAACAATTGGTTACGGATGGAGTGATCTAGGTAAAGTTATTTTTGGCGTCAATCGCGAGCAAACAACCAAAAAAACCATCGACGGTGAGGCTTGGGCAAATAGCGACACACTAGCTCACAGCGCCTTTTTGTCTGCGGATGCTAAAATTGAACAACATTCCAATGTCCGGCTGACTGTATCGAGAGTGGCAGCTTTCGGGGCTGCCAGAAACACAAGTCGCTCTGATACAGTGACCATGGCAGTGATGAGGGCTTTTTAGGTGACTTACACTGCAATTTTTGTCTGTCTTTGGCTTGCTCTGATGCCTGGAGCCTTGGTCGCATCCCCCGGTCATGCCGGAGATGTTGCCGTCAAAAAAGCCTGTAGACACGTGAGTGTTGACACCTGGCCTGAGGTGGAAAAATCCCTGGCGGGCAAAGAGTTGATTGCATTTGCATCATGGTGTTCGTCGTGCAAACAAAAATTACTGTCAACCAAGTCTGCACCTGAGAATTTTGTCTTAGTGAGTGTTTTTGAGGAGCCCGAACAGTCGGCTCGTGCCATGGAGCGATTAGGTCTCGCGTCACCTTGTGTGTATGGGAGAGAGTTGCCTGAGAGGCTTGGTATTAATGGACTGCCCTGGTCCAAGAAGTTCTAAATATTTTTTCAACAATATTGTTTGAGGTGAATCATCATGAATTTAAAAATCGCGGTTTTAATTTTTCTATCACTGGCCTCGCCTGCTTTTGGTGAGTCATTGCTTGGCAAGTCAGCTCCGACATTTACGGCTAAAAATCAGGAAGGCCTAGACTTTGACCTGAAATCACGCATGGGCCAAGGGTATACGGTTTTGTTCTTTTACCCAAAGGCCGGAACACCAGGATGCACCAAGCAAGCTTGTGCTTTTCGCGACTCAGTAAAAGTCATTCGCGACAAGGGCGCGATGGTTTACGGTATCAGCGCGGATGACGTAGCCGCCCAAAAGAAATTTCACGACGAGCACAAGATGACATTTGATCTATTGAGCGACGCCGATGCAACTATCATCAAGAGCTACCAGGTTAAGATGCCCATGCTATCCATGGCCAAGCGGCAAACATTCATTCTCGATGATAAACTCATCGTAAGAAAACATTTTGAGGACGTGGATCCGGCTATGGATGCCAAGAACGTGGCTAAAGCAATTGATGAGCTCAAAGCCGCTGCACCCGTGGTTGATCCAAGCAAAGCAGCAGTCGAGACACCCAAGGCGTTGGCTCCCAAGGGCAAGAAGAAGTAATTAGTTCTTGAAACGATTCATAAAACAAAACCCCCAGCAAAAAACTGGGGGTTTTGTTTTAACTGACAGACCCGAGGCTTACTGAATCGATCCCAAATCCGGCGGCGTTGGGAGGGATGGGCTGTTACTTTGTAGCAGCTGGTATCCCGCCGTGTCCGGCGTATTAGTGGTGTCAATGTTGTAGACCCCTGTCGAGTCTTGTGTGAAACATTGACGTGCCACATAAGCCGTCATTTGATCCCGGGTCCAGGTTTCAGCAGCTGTAGCGTCGGAGACAACCGGTCTATACATGTTTTGCGTCTGACCGCTTCGGTTTCCCTGATAATAAAACTCCGAGCCATCTGCTTGCGCTAAACAGACGCCAGTACCTGGGGGTTGTTGGCCCGAATGACACGCAAACGGGTGGTAACTGCCGTCAGGCTTGATCGCCAGAGACTCTTTGATAGATTTGCGGATACTTCCGCCCGAGAAAGCGCCTGATGACGAGCAGCCGGCCATTAGTCCCGTGGTCGCATTTGCGGTGACGTTAGCTACAAACCCGCGAGGTTTTTCTGTGTAATCTGCTCCTGGGTTGACCCAGTAGCTAAAATTACCGTCGTTGTTATCTGGATTCATATCAAAGCCAATCATCATGATGCCAGAAACTGCGTCATTTTGAT
>JBIJBX010000036.1:0-15692 GCA_044344995.1 Oligoflexales bacterium
CATAGAGGAGAGCCACCCAATGCAGAACTTTTATGCTGTTTTTGAGCGGAATTTGACACTTTTTTTGCTTCAAATAATCGTCGCTTCATCCTTTATGGGGTGTCGCCAGGCGTCTTCTTTTTCCGGTGGCACTGGACGCCAGGGTGCTTCTTCGGCCCCGCCCGCAACTGGGACACCAGCACCACAGCCCGCTCCGCAGAATTTACCGCCAGTGCCTCAGCAGGCGATTACGCAGGGCAGTTTTACGGTGTGGGCCAATCCGCCAAATCCGGTTGAAGCGCAACCATACAATATCCATATTCGTGTCAAACTGCCCTCGAACGTCAGTCAGTATGGCAGGAACGACCTAAGCGGCACGCTCCTCGGTACCGATGGTTATGTTCAACCAATGAATGGTATTTTTTCTTTTATTCAGCCATTTTATTTTGTTCCGGGAACCGGATTTGCAGAACTTGTGATGCGTATCCCAGGTGCAAAGCGTGGCGTGAATGACACTATCAAGGTTACTTCGAAGTTGATTAACGAGTCGCAGAGTATCTCTATTTTGTTTAGAGATCCTGCCCTGAATTAACTTTTCTCAGTCTTGCCTGCGGGTCAGCTGGCGCTCGGGGCAACATGTTTGCCGATATTACCAATTCGACGCAATCCAAGGTGATTCATAACCATTTCTGGCGTGAATCCCAAGGAAATCTTGTGCGCCATGGCTAGGTGACGAAGCTGCTCGGCGTTCAGTTTTGCGATCCCAGTAGAATCGCCAAGCTCGTAGATGGCAAATTTTAGTCCGTGGCGTGTGATGCCCCAGATAAGGCTTCTCGCGTCAGCCCCTTTAAACGAGATAAAAAGTGGTGAGGTTGGGGCGAACATTAGCTTCGTTCGCGGGTCATGTTGAACAAGTTTGCGAAAGGCCTTCAGAGCATCGGTAGTTCTGGATTCCAAGGTAATTGTGCGCGAGCGATCGCCGATAATTGCCAGGCGTCCAGAATCGCCAGCGCAGAGGAAATGCGACCATTTGAGGGCTACAAGCTCTGACGCTTTCAGTCCCTCTCGCGATAATAAAAGTATAAGCGCCGTGTCGCGAGCGGCTTTTAGGGAGCTAGGGGCAAGTTGCGCATGGGCAAGCATGGCGGTAATTTTTTCTTCGGGGATTTCGCGCGCAGCAATTTGTTCATGAGCAGGGACTGGCAGATCCTCCATTGGGTTACCGTGGAGTTGGCCTGAGGTCTCTAACCACCGGAAAAAAACTCGAATGGCAATCACTGCCCGTCGAATGCTGCTTGGTTTTGATCCTCGATTCAGCAACCAGTTTTTGTACTCCTCCAGGACCTGGGGGCTAATATCACCGGTCGGGGTATTAGTTTCTGAGAGGAAGTTGGCAAAGTTTTGAACGTCTTTGGTGTAGCTTTCAAGCGTGGATTTTTGCTTACCCTGAACGGTCATAAACGCCCGAAATTCAGATACTTTTAGATTATTCACAGTAAGCATTTGAGTTCTCTTCAAATTTGGTAAACACTAGAAATCGCAATAGAAAAGCCTTAGACAAAGCTAACACCTTGCAGGGGGCAATGTGAACCATAAAGTTAGGATCATGGGTCAATGGATGCTGGTCGTTATTTCCTCGGTGGTTGGAGGTTTGACGCTTCAGGCATTTGGCAGTGAACCGCCAAATTCGCAAAAGATGACTGGACTGGTTGATGCGGAGCCAAATTTACAGCTAGCCAAAGACCCAAGTAAGCGTCTTGAGTCTCTTGTGGTAGAGGTCAACGGCGAACGTCGCGTCGTCAATCCTGAAGCTGGGCTTGATCTTGTCGCCGGCGATTTGCTCACGATAGTGGATGCATTTCATGTGGACAAATCCTATCCGGTAAAAAGCGTCGACCTGGTCGGCTATCGTTCGCGGTTAAGTGATACTTCGGGCGATGATCGCGGCCGAGTTATAGATACTGGAAGACATTTAAGCAAAAAGCGAAGTCATGGGGGGGAGGGCCGTCAATATAGGATTGATGTCGCTAGTTCTGGAGGCCTTAGCGGCATGACGTTTCTTAATATCCGAGAGCCTGAATTATTATCCTTTGAGATAGAAGTTAACGGTAAAGTTCGTAAATTAGCAGCCAAAGAGGCATTGCTGCTCAGTCCTGATGACGCTCTTCGTGTGGTCGATGTTCGCACAAACGTGCGTGGTAATGAGAATGTTAAGTACAACAAGCCATACTCCAGGTCGGTTAAAGAAATTCGATTCTCACGAGGCGGCCGTGTTTTTGCTCGTATCCCAATTGAGTGGCAAGGTCGATGAAGGGTCTCAAAATCGATCGAGGGCGTTTGCTTGAAGTTTTGGTAGTTCTTGGTGTCACCGCGCTTTTAGTTGGCATTAGTAGGCTCGAGGCCAGGCTTTACAGTCTAAGTGAATCACTAGCAAAAGATCACACACTCTTAGCCTCGATATTTTATTATGGAATTATCAATCTAAACGTTTTTTTGGCGATTTTGCTGAGCCTTTTGGTTGTGCGAAATGTCGCGAAACTAGTTGTCGATCGGCGACGCGGGGTTTTTGGCAGCAAACTTCGCACCAAGCTTGTAGGTGTTCTGATTATATTTTCGGTGGTGCCAACGGCTCTTGTTTTTTACGTGAGCACCAGATTTATCACTAAAAGTTTTGATGAGTGGTTTGGCGGTCGGGTTAAGGTGACAACGCAACAGACGCGTGATGCTGGTGCCCAGATTTATTATCAAAACCAAAGGCGATTGGAGTCGATCGCGCGACTTGCCGCAGGCCGGATCAAGCTGTCGGATGATGCGTTACCGTCATTTCCTCCGCTAATCAAGACAGAGTTTGGTGGATTGGAGCTAGATTATGGCGTGCAGTCATTAAAGGTCTATGACATCGCCGGTAACTTACTCAATCGCGATTCTTTATTGGTAGGTGGGCGCGTCGAAAATTCATCGAATCTCGATGCTGTCTCAGAAATGCTCACGAGATTTTCCTACCATTCCGACATGATGAGCGCTTCTACTGTGACGGTTGAGGGCGGTAAGGACGTGGTTAGGGCGGCCGTACCTATCAGATTTCGTGATCGTAAATTGGGTGCGATTGTCATTGTTGAGGAGCGTTTTGATGTGCCGGTACTGGCCAACCTGCAAACAATTTTGGACGGATTGGCAACCCTTAAGCCCGGCGCCCAATTGGTGCGTGTGAGTTATTTGATTCTGGTGACCGTGATGACATTGCTTATCGTGTTCGCGGCTCTTTGGCTCGGTTTTTATGTGGCAAGAGGTATCACTGGTCCACTTCAGTTGCTTGCAGAGGCGACCAAGGAGGTGGCGCTGGGGAATTACAACGTCAAGCTGCAAAGTGGTGCTGAGGACGAAACTGGTCAGTTAACGTCCGCCTTCAACTCCATGACACGGGACTTGGCCAGGCAAAAAGAAGAAGTGGAGTCAGCGCGTTTCGGATTGGAACGATCTAATCAGGAGATCGATCGTAGGCGGCGCTATATGGAGGTGGTATTTAAGAATATCGCTTCTGGTGTTATTGCGGTGGATGCCGGCGGCGTTATCACGGCATTTAATGACGCAGCGTTGAACATGCTGAATTTGCGAAATATTCAGGCAATCGGCCGAGATGTTCAGGATGTTGTTGGCTCTGCCCTCTACGGCGCAATGGTCGCGGGAATCGAGGGGGCAAATGGCCCCATCGAACGAGAAATTGACCTTCGGGAGTTCGGTGTGGAAGCGACGGTTTATGTTGCTGCAACTAGAATTGAGTCGGATCTTGGGGAGTTTCAGGGCGCTGTTCTTTTAATTGATGACGCCACGGACAGAATAAGAATGCAAAGGGCAACGGCCTGGCGAGAGGTAGCGAGACGCATTGCCCATGAGATAAAAAACCCGATCACTCCAATTAGATTATCAGCGGAACGAATGTTACGACGGTTTATTAATCGCTTTGATGGCGATGATCGGAGAGTTTTTGAAAGTTGCATTGAGTCTATATTGATGCACGTCGAAACACTAAGGAGCTTGGTTAATGAGTTTGGTAAATTTGCGCGTCTACCAACCATAGAGACTCGGCCATCTGATCTAAATTCAATCGTGCAGTCAGCCGTGGGAGTTTATCGACAAGGTTACAGCCATATCACATTTATTGAGCAATATGGGAAATTGCCGACCCTGAACCTTGATCCTGAGCAGTTTAATCGAGTGATTATTAACCTCGTCTCAAATGCGGTTGATGCCATTAGTCTCACTGGTAGAGAAGGGGTGATTACTGTTCTCACAAAATTTGACGAATTACTTGGAGCGGGTATCGTTGAGGTTGCTGACAACGGACCAGGGATCCCTGAAAATATAAAAGATCGGGTTTTTGAGCCTTATTTTTCGACCAAAGAAAACGGTACCGGGCTGGGCTTGGCGATGGTAAATCAGGTAGTGAGTGACCATGGTGGATATGTTCGGATCGTCCATTCAGATGATAACGGTGTAAAGTTTAGAATCGAGCTGCCATTGGTGGCGAGGGTGGTCGGGTGAAGCAAACAACTGCGAATTTGAAAGTTCTGATCGTGGATGATGAGCGTGGTATCCGCGAAAGCTTGGTGGGTGTCGTAGAAGACGAGGGATGGCATGCAGTAGCCGTCGAGAGTGGAGAGAGGGCCATGGTGGAGTCAAAGTTGAATCCGCCTGACCTGGTTTTTCTTGATATTTGGATGCCGGGATTGGACGGAATTGTGACGCTCCAAAGGCTGCGCGAGATGATGCCACGCCTGCCAGTCGTCATTATGAGTGGTCACGCTACTATTGAGACGGCGGTCAAAGCCACACGTTTGGGGGCCTTTGATGTCCTTGAAAAGCCACTAGAATTACAGAAAATTATTTCGCTTCTCGATCAAGCCAAGATTTTGATTCAACAAAGCGGAGTGTCTGAGCGATCTGGACCTGAATTGATCGGTAGTTCAGCCGCTGTGGAGATCTTGAGAAAGCAAATCGCGGCAGTTGGTCCAAAGAACGCTTCTGTTCTAATCACTGGCGAAAATGGTTCTGGCAAGGAGGTCGTTGCCAGGATGATTCATCATAGCAGTCCGCGGGTGGCTGAGCCCTTTGTTGCGATTAACTGCGCGGCGATTCCAGATGAGCTAATCGAGGCGGAGCTATTCGGCCACATAAAGGGCGCATTTACTAATGCCATTTCAGATCGTAAGGGTCGCTTTGAATTAGCCAATGGCGGTACCATATTTTTAGATGAGATCGGCGACATGTCTCTTAAGACTCAGGCCAAAATTCTTCGCATTTTACAGGAGAAGGTCTTCGAGCGTGTTGGCGATCATAAGACCATCTCAGTTGACGTGCGGGTGATAGCTGCTACCAATCGCGATTTAAGCCAGGAAATAAAGTTAGGACGATTCAGGGAAGATTTGTTTTACCGTTTGAACGTCATACCGCTCAATGTGCGACCGCTCCGTGAGCGCCGAGAGGATGTACCGCTTTTGGTGAAACATTTTATTGAGGAAATGGCCCAACAAGGCGGCGGTGCCCCAGTCATTTCAGATGAAGCCATGGATGCACTTTGCAATTATTCCTGGCCAGGCAATGTGCGGGAGCTAAAAAACACGTTAGAGCGCATCGCCATCATGAGTTCCGGGCTGGAAATTGGTCTGGCGGACTTGCCTCCCGAAATTTTAAGCTCAGCAGGCTATGAAGCTAGAAAAACTCAAACACTCCGGGACGCGAAATCAGACTTTGAACGCGCGTTTATTCTTGGTAAACTTGAGGAGCATGATTGGAATGTTTCAAAAACAGCCGATGCTCTGAAGATTGAACGCAGCAATTTACATCGTAAGCTGAAGTCTTTTGACATTGACCCGAAAAAAATAAAAGGTGAATAGTTTTATGAGTCAAAATGATCTCCAGACCAGGCTGACATCCGAAGGTTTATTAATTGTTGGCGGTTCTGATGGGGGTGGGTTCGATCAGGCTGGTGATGCTTGGCGAGTTACGAAGCTTGGCAACAGGCGCCTATTGGTATTTGCGGACAAGTCAGCTGAAAATCCGTCTGCGGCATATGGCGTAGCAAACTGTTCGAGTGAGATGCTGTACGATCTCCTATTCGGATTGAACCATCGCAGATGGTCAGGGATGGTCGTAGTTGATTTGGGATTTGCCAAGAAAAAATTATATTTCTCTGGCGGAGAGTGCGTTTTTGCCGCTTCGGATCTCATGGATGATCGGCTTGGCGAGGTGATTTATCGCGAGGCGATTATTTCCATGGAGCAGCTAGCAAACTTCGCCGTTCAAGTGGACCGAAAAACCAAGTTTGGCCAGGTGCTGCTAAAAAGCGGCGAGTTTAACAATACAGATCTTTGGAATGCGTTAAAATATCAGGTTAGGGATATTTTTTTCAGTATATTTTTGGCGGAGCGTTGCTACCTGGAGGTGTATCCAAATTCGGCGCCAGTTGAAATTGCTTTTGAAGAAGGAACCGAGTCATTATTGGAGACGGCTTTTAGTTACGGCTCACAGTTTCGTGCCTTTAAATCCCGAATTGAGCCTGATCGCACAAAGGTGTCTCCAGCATCAGGTAAAGGGCTTTTGACGCCTGAGCAGGGTACGTTTGTCGGTGACATTATAGAGCTATGCAAAGATAGTCCCATGGTTGGAGAGGTGGTCGCACGCAGCAAACTACATCCTGTAAACACGCTAGTAGTTTTGCAAAAACTCGCCGCGAAAGGTTATCTCCAGTTCGAGGGGCTGGAGCCTGCTGCTGCGGCAAACATCGAGAGCACGGTTGGCAGTTTGAAGTCGACAATCGACGGTTATCAAGTGCTGCATCAAATTGTTAGTTCAACGTTTGTGGCGGCTAGTATGCCAATGCCAACCCGTGATTTAAGTGATTTCGCCCTAAGTCTCAATTCCGGCAGTGACGCGGCTATTTATGTAGATGCTAACGGTGCGTTACTTTCGGATTCAGTCAACGATATTTTGCAGCAGTGTGCGGCTAACCGCTACCGCATAAATTATTTCAGAAATCGATTGGGAGCGCTGACTCGGTATCTACTCCAAGTCTCCGGCGATATGTTGCCACCAGAACTGGCTAAAAACGTTCGCAAGGAATTTCAGGAGATTATCTCGTGAAGTTTCGCCCGGGGCGTCGCCCGCCTAATCGAAGTTCCCAACCTGTGCCCAAAAGAACCAGTAAAGATGGTCCATGGCCAGCGAAATCCCCTAAAGCGAGCCTTCCAGAGGGTATTTTTGTGGTGGAGGGAATCGCCGCCATTCAGGAGTATCTGCGATATTCTCCATCCGCAGTCGTAAAAATTTTTATCAAAGAGTCCTCGGCGAAGAGCGTTAAAACCTCGCTGACGAATTTCAATGGCGAAATGGTGGTCGTCGCGGGAAGCGCTGAAGATTCTGTTCATGCGACGCCAGTTTGGGCGCATGTGAAGCACGAGCTTGGTGATTGGTTGGATTTTTTAAATGAAATTGATGATGATCAATCAGGGCAATCAAATTTAGTTTTGGTCCTCGATCACATTTCAGATCCGCGCAATTTGGGAGCGATTGTGCGTTCTGCCGCTTTTTTTGGTATTCGGCATGTCATCGTTCCCGAACGACGACAAGTTCTTCTGACTCAGGCGAGCGTGAACACGGCTCAAGGCGGATTTGCGCTGACTAAGCTGACTGTGGTGGTTAATGTTTCCAGGGCGCTTGAGGAGCTTAAAACAAGGGATTTCTGGGTTTTGGGCGCTGCCATGGAAGGTGAGCCAATTGAGCGTGTTCGCGGGCGTTATGATAAGCAGGTGTTAGTCCTAGGATCAGAGGATAAGGGCATAAGCCCAGGGGTTCTCTCCCGCTGCGATGTTCTGGTGAGTATTGCCGGGGCTGAGAAGTCTTTGGATTCCTTGAATGTTTCTGTTGCAGCTGGGATCTTGATTCATGAACTCAGGGCAACAACCTGAGACTGCAACTTTTAGAGGCAACCCCCCTAATATTTGGCGAAAAATCCACGTTTGAAAGTTTTACTTTGCTTGACAGTCAGAGTGTCTGAATGTATCAAAGTCTCTCGCTTTTTCGGAATTTTCCAAGTCTAAAGCTGGCTGATTCAGGGCATTCGTTGTTTTGAACCGAAGCTGAAGATTGCGCCGAGAAAGAGATGTTGAAATGTCCGATTTGCTGGCGTAGCTCAATTGGTAGAGCAGCTGATTTGTAATCAGCAGGTTGCGGGTTCAAGTCCCATCGCCAGCTCCAGATCGGGCGTGCCGACTTGCGGATGGGTACCCAAGTGGCCAAAGGGGACAGGCTGTAAACCTGTTGGCAATAGTCTTCGAAGGTTCGAATCCTTCCCCATCCACCACCAAGTCTGCCATCCGGATGGCCAAACCGGATTCAGCAGTTTCAGGGCGCTCCCATTTGGGAGTTCCCTGCGTGTGCGGAAGTAGCTCAGTTGGTAGAGCATTAGCCTTCCAAGCTAAATGTCGCGAGTTCGACCCTCGTCTTCCGCTCCAACGCTGCCTCGGTAGCTCAGTTGGTAGAGCACGTCCTTGGTAAGGACGAGGTCACGGGTTCGAGTCCCGTCCGAGGCTCCACCGGCCCCCGCTGGGCGAACCGTGAATCTGTGATTCAAGGTCTCGACAGATGGATAAGTCGGTGATAGTGTGTCGCGTCACATCCATTCCGAAGTCCGAATTTTTTGAAGGCTTTAGTGTGGTGAACGGTTAAAAAAATTAGAAACAAGTTTTGCGTATAAGACTGCCAATTAGCGGGAGGATGCAAATGGCAAAAGAGAAGTTCGAGCGGAAGAAACCACACGTTAACATCGGTACAATTGGTCACGTTGACCACGGTAAGACGACACTTACCGCCGCAATCACGTTCATCATGGCGAAGAAATTCGGTGGACAAGGTTTGGCGTATGATCAAATCGATAAGTCCCCTGAAGAAAAAGCTCGTGGTATTACAATTTCTACCACGCATGTTGAGTACGAATCAGATGTTCGTCACTACGCGCACGTTGACTGTCCAGGTCACGCCGACTACGTGAAAAACATGATTACTGGTGCGGCTCAGATGGACGGAGCAATCTTGGTTGTTTCCGCGTCTGACGGACCGATGCCGCAAACTCGCGAGCACATCCTCCTTTCTCGTCAAGTAGGCGTTCCTAAAATTGTAGTTTTCATGAACAAGTGTGACATGGTTGACGATGCCGAGCTTCTTGACTTGGTCGAGATGGAAGTTCGTGAGCTTCTGAATACCTATAAATTCCCTGGCGATGACACTCCGATTGTTCGTGGTTCAGCGTTGAAGGCTCTTGAGTCCCAAGATCCAAACAGCGACTGGGGCAAGAAAATCTGCGAATTGATCGCAGCTTGTGACTCCTATATCCCGCTTCCAGAGCGTCCAGTTGATCAGCCATTCTTGATGCCAATCGAAGACGTGTTCTCGATTTCAGGTCGTGGAACGGTTGTTACTGGTCGTGTTGAGCGTGGTATCATCAGGACTGGCGATGAAATGGAAATCGTTGGTATCCGTGACACACAAAAAACCACATGTACTGGTGTTGAGATGTTCCGTAAACTTCTCGACGAAGGTCGCGCTGGTGACAACTGCGGTATTCTTCTTCGTGGTACAAAGCGTGAGGACGTTCAGCGTGGACAGGTTCTGGCGAAGCCAGGATCAATTAAGCCTCACAAGAAGTTCAAAGCTGAGGTTTACATTTTGACGAAGGAAGAAGGCGGACGTCATACCCCGTTCTTCAAAGGATACCGTCCTCAGTTCTACTTCCGTACTACGGATGTAACTGGTTCGATCAAGCTTCCTGATGCCGTTGAAATGGTTATGCCTGGCGACAACATCGCTATGGAAGTTGAGCTAATCACTCCGATCGCGATGGATAAGCAACTTCGCTTCGCGATTCGCGAAGGCGGACGCACCGTAGGTGCGGGCGTTGTAGCGGATATCTTGGACTAATTGGATTTGGTTGTCGAAAGTGGCCCCGCAAGGGGCCACTTTTTATCGTGTCTGACCACAGGCGAGTAGCTCCAATGGTAGAGCGACGGATTCCAAATCCGTTTGTTGTGGGTTCGAGTCCCTCCTCGCCTGCCATTTTCCGCATGGTCAGGCGTCTGTGATTGTTTTCCATGGTACTTGGTTAGGTGAACTATGCAAAAAGATGATGCAACGTGGCTTCGCACAGCTTATTCAGGCTTCGCGCTGTTGGCGGCTTTTGTGTTTTGGAAGCTTTTTATGTTCATCGGTTTAAAAACTGGATGGCTTGAGCGTTACGAAGCTGGCTTTAACGTTGGAAGCGTGCTGGCCGGTGTGGTGTGTGGTGTGCTGCTAACCTGGCTGATTGCTAGGGATAAGGAGCGTCACGAGTATCTTTTGGCTTCCGTCGGCGAAATGCGAAAAGTTCAGTGGCCGGATTGGGAGAATACGAAGAAGCTAACAATGATCGTCTGCGTCGTCGTGGCGGTCTTTTCCGTTATTTTGACAGTTTTTGATATGGCATGGGCCAAGTTATTGAAGTTGCTCCTGGCGTAGTCGCCGGTCCGAGCAGGTTAGGGAGAAGAATTCGTGGAAGCAATGACAACTAGTAAGAAATGGTACGTCGTACATACGCACACTGGCTCGGAAGAGAAGGCGCGCCAAGGCCTTTTAGAGCGCATCAAAGCTCAAGGTATGGAAGGCAAGTTCGGCCAGATTTTTGTACCCAGGACGGCGACTGAGACCCTGCTGAAAAGCGGGAAGAAAAAGCGCGTCGAGAAGACCTCTTTTCCAGGTTATATCCTTGTGGAAATGGACTTTTCGGATGAAACCGGCGCTTTAGTTCGTAATACGCCCAAAATCACTGGTTTCGTTGGCGGTGATACTCGTAAGCCACCACGGCCGATCACAGATGCAGAAGTTCTCAGGTTGACGTCGCCAGAGGCGGTAGAGGCTCAGAAGCAGCAGGTCAGGACCGAGATAAACTTCCGTAAGGGCGAGAGCGTAAAAGTCAAAGATGGGCCGTTTACGAATTTTGATGGCGTTATTGACGAAGTTCGCCCAGATAAGATGAAGCTTAGAATCTTGGTCAGTATCTTCGGGCGTGAAACACCGGTCGAGCTAGATTACGGCCAAGTGGAAAAAATTAGCTGAGAGAAACGCTGAAAAGTGTTGGGTGGGCGCTCGTGGTTGTTAAGACCTGCTTGACACCTTTACAGTTTTAAACTATAGACGGCACTCTCGTTTTTTTATCGCTCCGGTTGCTCGTTATGGGTTGAGCGAAGAAAGTTTGAGCAAAAGGGACTCCGAAAATGGCAAAAAAAGTAGTTGGATTCATTAAGTTACAGATACCTGCCGGCAAAGCTAACCCATCGCCCCCGATTGGTCCGGCTCTGGGTCAGCGCGGTATTAACATCATGGCGTTCTGCAAAGAATTCAACGCCAAAACGCAAAAGCAAGCCGGTGATATTCTTCCGACCATCATTACGGTATTTGCGGATAAATCGTTCTCTTTCTTGACCAAGAGTCCGCCGGCGACGAGCCTTCTCAAAAAGGTCGCGAAAATTGAATCTGGTTCGCAGACACCTGGTAAGGCTACCTGCGGTAGCGTGACCATGGCGCAAGTCAAGGAAGTCGCGAAGATGAAAATGGAAGACCTCAACGCATATGATATCGACCAAGCGGCGAAAATCATCGCAGGTTCCGCCCGTTCGATGGGTCTTGAGGTTAAGTGAGTTTGTTCTGCTCTAACCATGGTGGTTAGGGGTGGGCATGTAGGAGAGCGCGAAAGCGTTCGATTGAACTACGGAGATATTGAATATGGCTCGTGGCAAAAAGTATTCAGCCGCGCTTGCTAAAGTGGATAGGGAAAAAAACTATCCACTTGATGAGGCAAGCAAGCTGGTCAAGGAAACTTGCTACACCAAATTCGACGCAACAGTTGATCTTGCTGTAAATCTCGGCGTAGACCCCCGTCAGGCGGACCAAAACGTTCGCGGTGCGGTGGCTCTGCCTCATGGTTTAGGTAAGAAAGTGCGCATTGTTGTGTTCGCGAAAGGCGAAGCGGCGCAGGCAGCAGAAAATGCCGGCGTTGAAGCTGTTGGTGGTGATGACCTTGGCAACCGCATTAACGGCGGATGGTTGGATTTTGATCAAGTCATAGCAACCCCTGACATGATGGGTGTTGTTGGTAAGCTTGGTCGCGTCCTTGGCCCTCGTGGGCTGATGCCGAACCCAAAATTGGGAACGGTTACCATGGATGTCGTTAAAGCAATCAACGAACTTAAAGCTGGTCGCGTTGAGTACCGTGTTGATAAAGCTGGTATCGTTCACGCTCCAGTTGGCAAGGTCAGCTTTGCACCTGAGAAGTTGACTGATAATGCTCGGACTGTTCTGGAGGCAATCGCAAGAGCGAAGCCAGCCAGCGCGAAGGGCACCTATCTTAAGAAAATCAGTATGTCTGCGACGATGAGTCCCGGTGTCAAAGTTGACCCGGCACCGTACAGAGCGTAAGCCGTCGCAACAATCACTGATAGGAGAGGTAGAAAATGGCAATGGATAGAAAAAGTAAAGAAGCTCTTCGCGAAGTCGCGGAGGGTCGTTTTGGCAAGGCGGCCGCGGCGGTGATCGCGGAATACAGGGGATTGACAGTCGCAAGTCTGACACAGTTGCGAAAAGAACTTCGCAAAGTCAATGCAGAGTTCCGAATCGTCAAGAACCGTGTCGCTAAGAAAGCAGTCCTCGGGAAAGCTGAAAACGCGAAAGAGCTCGCTGACAGCCTTAAAGGCCCAATTGGGATCGCATTTCTTTACGGCGATGCTGCAGCCGGTGCAAAGACACTTTCGGAGTTTGAGAAGAGTAATGAGCTTTTCAAAATTACCGCGGGTGTTATGGACACCAAGAAGCTGTCTTCGAAGGACGTGAGGGCAATCGCCTCGCTTCCGAGCAAGGAAGTTCTTCTTGGTCAAATTGTGGGGCTATTGGTTTCGCCGCACCGCGGACTCCTCGGGGTCGTCAACGCTGTGCCTAGAAGCCTTGTTCAAGTTATCAATCAGATTAAAGAAAAGAAACAATAACAATAAATTCACAGGTCGTGATGTTGCGGCCTGAGAACAAAATGGGAGGACACCATGGCAGTTACTAAAGAACAAGTCGTACAATTCCTCGAGAACATGACCCTTCTCGAAGCTTCAGAGCTTGTAAAGGAACTAGAAACCAAGTTTGGCGTCAGCGCAGCGGCTCCAGTTGCTTTCGCAGCAGCTCCAGGCGCAGCGGCAGCAGCACCTGCCGGCGAAGAGCAAACTGAGTTCACAGTTATCCTTAAGGACGGCGGAGCTAACAAAATCAACGTTATTAAGGAAGTTCGTACAATTACAGGACTTGGCCTTAAAGAAGCGAAAGATCTTGTTGAAGGCGCGCCAAAAACTGTTAAGGAAGGCGTTAACAAAGAAGAGGCAGAAAAAATCAAGAAAGCTCTTGAAACTGCCGGCGGTAAGGTCGAATTCAAGTAATTCACCATTGCTTGCTGCAGGCTGAACTGGCGGCTCGGGGGCGCATAAACGCTTCCGGGCTGCCGGTGTCTGCTATGTGCCGAAAGATTTAGCTATCGCCAGGTCTTTTTGGCTGGTATAGTCCCGTTCCTTAATTGCGAATAATTCAGGAGAATTTCATGACCTCCTTAGCAGCTAGCTACACCCGTCCCCGAAAAAGCTTTGCAAAAGTCCTTCCCGCGGTTGAGATACCGTACCTCATCGAGATCCAAAGAAGCAGCTATTCTCAGTTTCTTCAGGCTGATGTGGAGCCGTCTAAACGTAAGACCATGGGTCTGCAGGCGGTGTTCAAATCCGTATTCCCTATTAAAGATACAAATGAAACGGCCTCAGTGGAGTTTGAAAGCTACCACTTTGAAGAGCCTAAATATACTGTCGACGAATGCCGTCAGCGCGGCATGAGTTATGCAGCGCCACTGCGCGTTGTCATTCGTCTCGTTATCTGGGACAAAGAAGTTAAGTCGATTAAAGACGTTAAAGAACAAGAAGTTTACTTCGGCGAGATTCCGTTGATGACGGCTGACGGAACCTTCATTATCAACGGTACGGAGCGCGTTATTGTTTCCCAGTTGCACCGCTCATCCGGTGTATTCTTTGACCACGACAAAGGCCGCAACAGTACGACTGGCAAGGTGATTTTCTCTGCCCGGATTATTCCGTATCGCGGTAGCTGGTTGGATTTTGAATTTGATACTAAAGACATCCTCCATGTTCGCATTGACCGTCGTCGTAAATTGCATGCAACGGTTTTGCTGAAGGCTCTCGGTTATTCTGAGTCTGAGTTGCTCGATCATTTCTATAAGCGCGAAACAATCCGTATCAAAGACGGAAAGTTCGAAAAGCGTCTTGATTACGATCTATTGAAAGGTCAAAAAGCAAGCCTAGACATCGTTGATCCTAAAACTGGCGAAGTTTACTGTAAGCGTGGGCGCCGCATCACACCGGGCGCCATCCGTAAAATGCAGCAAGCAAAACTTGAGTACCAGCAAGTAGCTGCTGAAGACCTCCTCGGCAAAATCGCGGCGACAAACATTAAAGACGCTAGCGGTGAAACCGTTATCGCTCTGAATGCAGAGTTTGGCAAAGCGGAGATCACGAAACTCTTTGATCACGGCATCACAGAGTTCCAAGTGCTTTTCATCGACAACGTGAACGTTGACGCGTCATTCCGCAATACGTTGACCAATGATAAAGTTGGATCTCGCGATGAGGCGGTCGTTGAAGTTTACAAACGTATGCGTCCGGGTGATCCCCCAACGCTTGAATCCGCAAACGATCTTTTCAATAAGCTTTTCTTTGACGCGGATCGTTATGACCTGAGTATTGTTGGTCGTATCAAGCTTAATGAGCGTCTTGGGTTAAATGTAGAGCGTGAACATCGCACTCTGACAAAAGAAGATATTCTCGAAGCTGTTAAGTACCTCATTAAGCTGAAAAACGGCGAAGGTGATATCGATGATATCGATCACTTGGGTAATCGTCGCGTCAGGGCGGTTGGCGAGCTATTAGAGAACCAATATAGAATTGGTCTTCTTCGTATTGAACGTGCCATCCGTGAACGTCTTCAATTGCAAGACGTCGAGTCCCTATTGCCAACCGACTTCATTAACAACAAGCCAGCAGCCGCAGTGGTTAAGGAGTTCTTTGGATCGAGCCAGCTCAGCCAGTTTATGGACCAGACAAACCCATTGTCTGAAATCACCCACAAACGCCGCCTATCGGCCCTTGGACCCGGTGGTTTGAATCGTGACCGCGCGGGCTTTGAGGTTCGTGACGTTCACCCGACTCACTATGGTCGTATCTGTCCGGTTGAGACTCCAGAGGGTCCAAACATCGGGTTGATCGCAAGTCTTGCGTCCTACGCCAAAGTCAACGAGTACGGCTTCATTGAAACGCCTTACAAGAACATGGCCGACGGTAAAGTAACCTGGTACGGCGCTCGTGATGAGCAAAAAGATCACGTCATCGCCCTTGCCCTCAAAGAGGGGTCAAGAGCAGGTGATGACTTGGTCGGTGCGCGTCGTTCTGGGGAGTCGGAGATGGTGCGCTTTGTTGAAGCGGACCTCATGGACGTCTCAACAAACCAGCTCGTGTCTGTTGCTGCGTCTCTCATTCCGTTCCTGCAAAACGATGACGCTAACAGGGCGTTGATGGGTTCCAACATGCAACGCCAGG